>CAZTPM010000006.1:0-21919 GCA_964615065.1 Candidatus Woesearchaeota archaeon | reverse complement strand
TTCCTTTAGAAAGTTTTATTCCAACAATAAAACATCCAAATAAAAAAGTGTAAAATATAAATTTACTAATTTGAGAAATTAAATCATTTAAATATGGTTGAGCGTTTTCAGCAACAGTTAAAGAAACTCTATCTGTCCCAAAAGGATAAACTATTGTTTTTATTAAATGCAATATCATTGCAAAAAGATTCCCAATTAATAATTGATAAGCAATCATACAAAGAATTAAAGTAACTCCCAAACTAATTATTTTTTCATATTTTTCAATTTTTTTGGGAAGAAATTTAAATTTTATAATAATAGATTCCACAATTATATATCCTAAAACAAAGAGGGTTAAAATCCCACTTATAGATAATATGTAAGATCTTAAAATCCATTCTAAATTATATTTAAAGAAAATAGCTCCAAGAAAAATTCCAAGAATCCAAAGACTATAAAAAGAAAGATTATTCTGCATGATTTTATCTTTTTTTGTTAACCATCGAATAAAAAATGCTAAAGGAAAAATCATAAAAAGAAATTTTCCTCCACCTCCCCATCCAGCTATTGCAAACATTGTGAAAAATCCAGCAACTAATCCAATAACTCCTGCTTTAATCAAATTCAATTTTTTCTTATCTAAAGAAAGTAATCCATATGCAAAGAAAAATAATGCTAAAAATACTCCAACTATTCCAATTGCTTCATGGTCTGAAAATCCAGCAAGAGTACGATATAAATAAGGGGGAATAATTGTTAGAATAAAAGAAGATAAAATTGCAATCCATTTGTTTTTTGTCAAAAGCCAAATTAAAAAAAAGAAAATAATTAAACCAACAGCAAAAAATATAACAGGGTTTAAGACATTTGCAAATCTCAATGTTGAATTAGGAGAGAAGATAGAAATGATTTTATGTAATATCAAAGTTGTTTGAGGGAGAATTTCTTTTGTCCAAGTTATGTTTAAATGAGGAGACCGCATATTATCAAATTCAGGCAAAACGCCACTATTATTATGTAAAGTTTCAGAAACCCTTAAAAAATAAAAAGGATCTAATGCAAGAGGAATATATTCTCCTGTTGTTGAATCTTTTAATAAAGGAAGATTTTGAACACGAATCCAAGTTCCTAAAACAATTATTGCAAGAATTGCGATTATCACTAATACATTCTGGACTTTTTTTTGCTTTAAAAATAAATTAGTGTTTTTCCAAATCTTTTTGATACTCTCTTTTAAATGTGTTCTTTCTTCTTCAACCATGTTTCAACAAAAGAAACTTTATTTAAAAGCTTTTTAGTCTTATAAAAATATTAAAAACCCAAGAATTATTATTAAAATTTGAAATAAGTTTATGACTCTAACAACATCTTTTTCATAAACTTTCTTTTTAAATTTGCTTAAAAGAAAGATAGATAAATGTGTTAATCCATAAATTTTTCTGTATAAAAGTTCTAAGCTACCATCTTCTTTTGGCTTTCCAAACGATTGTGGAAGACCACCACGGATTTTTAAAATTGTTTCAATTATATAAGGAATAAAAAAGAACAAAACTATTTTTTCAATGCTTCCCAAAATTGCAATTCCTGCAATTAAAGTTCCAATAGAATAAGTCATTATATCTCCTGGAAAAACTTTTGCAGGATTTTTGTTAAAAATAAAAAAAGCAAGTAAAGGAGCGACCATGCAAAGTGCAACAACACTAAGCCAAGAATTCCCTGTCAAGTAAGTTACAATTGAAATAGCTGTCAAAAGGATTATCCCTTGACTTGCTTCAAGACCATTAAATCCTGCTAAAAAATTATAAGTTGTTGTTGCTCCTATTACTCCAAGTGGAATAAGAATTAAAGGGTAAAGCAAACCAAAATTAATTCCTGCCATAGTTGGTTCTCCTGCATTAATTACCATTAAAGGAATTGCAGCAAAGAAAACTAAAACTATCCTAGATCTTGGGGACAAACCTCCGTGCCTCCACCCAAACAAATCATCAATCAAACCTGTTAATCCAACAAATAAAACAGAAATGAGCAGAGCAAAAATTTCAACAAGAATTGTGTTTGTTTGAAAATAAAAAGTTTTAATCGCGATATATACTAATACACCAATTAAAAATCCAAATAAAACCATTAAACCTCCAGATCCAGCAACTTTCTCGTCTTTGTTAAATTTATTCATATCTTCCCACATTAATCCAATTTGTTTTGCTTTTTTTATCCAAAAAGGCATTAATAAAAAAGTGCAGAAAAATCCAAGAAAAACTGTTGCTAAAAGAATAGGTTCCATAGATTAATTTATCAAAGGACTTTTTTAAATTTAATCTATTTTTAATCTATTGTGTATGGGGAATATCTCTATAAACAACTGAAAATTAAATCGCACTTTGGTGCAAGGATTGATATTAACCTCAAATCTGTCTTTGAGGGGATTTTCCGTCGGAAAAAGCAATTAATAAGTAAATTCTTATCATCATTAATAAATTTTATTTGTTATAGGCAAATCTGAAAAAATGTTAAATAAAAAAGTATAGTGTATGTCTATGAATTACACATTTTAATCTATTAAAATAAAATGGGTGTGAAATAAACTTCAATTATTGCAGCGAAAATTAAAATCAAAATCGAGAGGAATAATAACACAACAACATGTTCAAGAACTCTTAATGATTTTTTCCCATTAATTCTATTTCTTAAAACATCTACTCCAAACATTCCTCCTGCTAAAGCTGTTAAAAAATATGCAGCAATTTCAGGAAAACCATGAATCATATATCTTGTAAGTCCTAATGGAATTTGAGAAATATTGTATTTTGAAAAAATTCCAATCGCAGCTGCAATCACACTCGCATTCCACGCTAAAACAAAAATAGCACCTGCACCGAAGATTAAAGAAAAAATTAAAGTGAAAATCATAACATAAATATTATTTTGAAGTATTGAAAGAAATCGCACAGCTTTTATTGTTGAGCCAGTTGTGCCCACCATGTTTCCTGAAAAACTATAATTTGAAACACAATTTTCAAAAGAACCAGGACTGTTAATTGCACAGTAAGTTTCTATTTGTGCATTTAATAAATTTGCATCCTGTAAAATAATATACCAAAACGAAAACGCAACAATAAATCCTAAGAACAACCACATAAAAGAATAAAGAGCGTTTTTGTGAACACGCCACACCTTGAAAAAACCTTCAATTTGCTCGTCTTCATTTTCTTCTCTTTTAATTATAAAATACATAAAGGGCAATGAAAACATCACGCAAAAAGTTATTACAATCATTCCAGAATATTCATATAGGACGCTGTCCCCGCTAAAAAACCATTTAACAAGTAAAAGAGATAAAGAAGCATAAAGCAGACCAATGAAAAACATTTTCCATGGGCCTTTTGCATCTCTTTTTGGATTAATTAGAGATTCTAACATAAAATGAAGAAATGAAAAGGATTTTTAAATGTTATCAAGTTAATTAATTTATGAACAAGAAAAAAAGATTTGATAAAATTGTTAAAGACATAAAAGAAGTGAAAATTCAGGGTGCTCAGAACATTGCGAAAAAAGCACTTAAAGCATATTTTTTAATTCCTACTAAAAAATCTAAGAAAACCCTTTTGAAATCCCGTCCAACAGAACCAATGCTTTGGAATATTTTAAAAAAAACAGAAAAGATTTCTGAAAAAGAAATTTTAGAACATTTTGATTTTGCACAAAATGAAATTAATAAGAATGTTTTGAAATTAATAAAAAAAAATTCTGTGATTTTTACACATTGCCATTCAACAAGTGTTGTTAATGCTTTAATTTTTGCAAAAGCGAAAAGAAAAAAATTCGAAGTTTATAATACAGAAACTCGGCCTTTGCTTCAGGGACGCAAAACTGCAAAAGAATTGAGAAAAGCTAAAATAAAAGTTACAATGTTTATTGATTCTGCTATGGGTGTTGCTTTGTCTAAAGAGCAAGGAACAGAAAAACCTGATTTAGTTTTACTTGGTGCAGATGCTTTGACGAAAAAAGGCGTGATAAATAAAATTGGAAGTGAAGTTATTTGCCAGATTGCAAAGAACCAAAAAATTCCTGTTTATATTGTCGCTGATTCTTGGAAGTTTACAAAAGCAAAAGTCCCACGCGAGCAAAGAAAACTGAATGAAGTTTGGGACAAAGCACCTAAAAAAATCAAAATACAAAATCCTGCTTTTGAATTTATTCCAAAGAAATATCTTGTAGGAATTGTAAGTGAGTTCGGTGTTCAGACATACAGGGAGTTTTTGAAGAAGGTTCGGTGATTATAATTTTTCTACCAAAAGATCTATAAACTAAAGTAACCTTAAGTTATTAAGATGGTCAAAACAACACATAAAATAGTTTTGGGCGATGCACTGAAGGTTTTGAAATCTTTGCCAGACGAATCTGTTGACTTGATCTTCGCAGATCCTCCCTATAATATGTCTAAGAAAAAAGGTTTGGGTTGGAAATACAGCAAACATATAACAATGCAAGAAGAATGGGACATGTTTTCTAAAGATGATTTTTTTAAGTTTAATCGAGAATGGTTAAAAGAATGTTTTAGAATCCTTAAGCACGGAGGAAGTTTTTGGATTTCTGGAAGTTTTCATAATATTTATCAAATTGGTTTCATGATTCAAGAATTTCATCCAGATATAAAAATAAATAATAGTATAGTTTGGTTTAAACCAAATGCTCAACCAAACATTAGTTGTAGAATGTTTACAGAAAGTACAGAACATTTAATTTGGGCCACTAAAAATGGGGATGAATCAAAATGGAAGTTTAATTATAAATGGACTAAAGAAATTGAAGATAAAATAAATAATAAAGGAAAGCAAACAAGAAATGTTTGGTCTATTCCCTTAACTTCTAAAAAAGAAAAATGGGCAGGAGCACACCCAACTCAAAAACCATTTGAATTATTGAAAAGAATCATTCTTTGTTGCACGAATGAAGGAGATTTAGTTTTGGATCCTTTTGTAGGGTCAGGAACTACTTCTGCTGTTGCAAAATATTACGGAAGAAATTCCATTGGAATAGAGGTTGATAAAAAATATTTAGAAATAATAAAAAAAAGATTAAAAAAAGAACAAAAGACATTGTCAGGAGAAGAACCAGAAATTATTTTTGAAAAGTTTAAAAGTTAACCTATTTGAGTGGCTTTACCTACTATAACAAAAATTTCTTTTTCATTAATCATTGCTTCCATTAATTCCCTAAAAACTCTTGCGGGTTTTTCAGGCGGAGTGTTCTTTTCCATTTTAATCATAAGTTCAATTAAATGTCCTATAAATTCTACTTTGTATTCTCCATAATTGTTTAATTCTTCAAATTCTTTCAATTTCTCAGAAGTTGTTTCTTTTAATTCACATTTTGTTCTATCTTCTTTACTTGCAAATGCTCCAACTTTATCGTACATCTCTCTAAGATATCTCATAAACTTCAAGGTTAATTCCCTGTCGTGTTCTTTTTTTATCAATAAATCAATGACCCAATGAATATGTTTTGGAGTTCTTAGTCTTTTATTTTCTTCTTTGTATTTAATTAGAATATCATGATCAGGATTTGCTCCTCTGTTTCCTTCGAACACCCCAATAATCGTTCCATCTGCTAATTTTATTTCTTTAATAGAATTATGTTCTTCTCCCTTTCTTTTGAATAGCATAAATTGATCTAAAATCCAAATTATTTAAAGGGATCGATTCTCGATTCAACACACACAATCACAACCTTCTTCTTTACAATCACACTTCTTATCTTCTTTAGAATTCTCTTCTTTCTTTCCCTTTTCAACAATAGAATCATTCATGGTCTTTGTCAAATCTTGATTAATTTCTTTCATTGTTTTTTCTAAATCTTTTTGAGCTTCACCAAGTTTTTCAATTTGTCCTGAAATTATTTTTTTCGTGTCTGGAATTGATTTTTTCACAAAGTTTTTATCACCAACATCTACAAGCAACTCTTCAGATAAAAGTTTTGCCTTCGCGAAAATTCCTCTTCCAATTGGTGCAAGAATTTCTTTATCTTTTGAACCGACTAACTCGTCCAAACCTTGATTCAAAAAATGCATTTCTTCAATCGCTTGCTCAACAGCTTGCATTTGTTGTTGAACCTGTTGAATCTGTTGTTCAAATAAACTTAATTTAAACATAAGTTCTTGTTCTGGGTTTTTCATGAAAATGTTGAGAAAAGAATGTTTTTAAATTTTTGTTATATAAAAATTCTTCCAATAAACAGGCCAATGAAATAAGTTAAAACAATAACAATTATAGATATAGCAAGATGTTCTAACACAGATTTCTTTACAGAAGTTTTATGTTTTTTCGCAGAATGATAACTAAAAATAGAAATTAAAATAAATCCCCAAATAATATCTAAAATTATTGCAAAAGATAATTTAAAAAATAAAAAAGGAATTATAAACGTTATGGCAAAAATAAATTTAAAAAACAAAGTTGAAAAAGTTGCAAGCCAAATGTTTTTTTCTTTTTCTTTTGAAGCATATTCTTCAGAAATATGAATTCCAAATGCATCAGAAAGTGAATCTGCAACTGCAATAATTATAATTCCTCCAATGATTACTATTTTAGAATTTCTGCTTGAATAAAGACCGATTATTAAACCCAAAGTTGTAATAACACCAGAAGTAATTCCAAAACCTAATCCTTTTCTTATTGAAGTTTTCATTTAAACCACTTTTAAAATTTTCCTTAATATGCTACTAA
Organism: Candidatus Woesearchaeota archaeon; assembly: GCA_964615065.1. GTDB lineage: Archaea > Nanobdellota > Nanobdellia > Pacearchaeales > GW2011-AR1 > JAHILJ01. Next base: position 15,215 of record CAZTPM010000006.1, on the reverse strand, counting down.
ATATCATAACAAAAATAAGATAAAACCAAAACCAAGACAAAAACCCAAAAAACTTTGGTTCGCCAAGAGTTGTGAAAACATCCATAAACCATCTAAAAAACAAGATAAACGGAATACCTGTAAACATTATTGCTCGCATACTAAGTTTCATTGTCTTCGGAATAAACTCAAATTGCTTTTTCTGAAGCTCCATTAATTTTTCAGGGTGGTCTTTATATTTTTTCATTTCTGCTTGCAAAATTTTCTGTTCTTTTTTCAATTCCCTAAGTGTCTCTTGATCTGTTGCATATTTTTGAACTAAAGTTGTAAAAAGTGAAACAAGAAAAACAAGAATCATCATTCCCCATGTAAGATTCCAATTTAACAATGCCCCTGTACTTGGATCTAAAACAGCATGCACGACATTTTTTAAAAAAGGAACACTATCCCAAAAACCAGCAATAACTAAAGACAAAATCATTACAATAATAATTGGTTTAAAACCCCCCTCTTTTGCTTCTTTATTCATTTTATATTTAATTGAAATTAGTTTTTAAGAGTTTTGGGTTAAAAGCGCAGGGGTGGATTTAAACCACCGTCTCTAAACTTTGCAAGCTTAGCACATGAAACACTCTGCTACCTACGCATTATAATGTTTTCCCAAAAACCATCAAGATAATTAATTGTTTCTGAGTCAAATTCTATTAATTTCATCCCTTTTTTCCTTAATTCATAAAAAAATTTATTTGTTCTAAGGCTAGTATTTAATAAAATAAGCATATCTCTTTCAGGAGATTTTGGAAGTTCTTTAATAATTTTTCTTGCTTTTCTCATGAGAAAATTAATAATGCTATAAGAAAAATCTAAAGCCCCACTCTTTAGGAGTATTTTCAAAATTTTTTTCATATTTGTTAAATTTTGTTTGTGTTTTTTTTCCATACAATCAATTAAAAATTTCTTTTCTTGTTTTGAAGCAGAAGAATATTTTGATATAGCATAATATAATGGAAGAGTAACTCTCCCATTCCAAACATCTTTAAACTGATCAACAATCGAAATTTTATATCCTCTTTCAACTTTTGATAAACAAAAATCCGATAAATCATTTATCATAGTATAAGGAGTTCCACAATACACTCCAAACCTGGCTATTTTTTCTTTTTCATTATATTTCTTTTCTGAGAATAAAATACCTACTAATAATAAATCTCTAATCCATTTTCCACCATAAAGGTATTTAATTTTCAAATAAATGTTAAGATAATCTTTTATGTTCATATTAAAATCAAAATTATGTATTCCTAAATAATTCAATTCCTTATATTGCCCAACATAATCAAATATATCTATTTCAGTTATTATTTTGGAAAATTCTCTAGCCTTAGATAATCCTTCTTTTTTGGCAAGGTTGTTTTCAATTTCTTTTTGAATCAAATTTCTTGTCAAAAAAGAGGCAATAACTTGGTTTGATTTTGATAAATCATTATTTGCAACACCATATTTACTATCAAAAGCAGCATTTGATTGATATGTAGAAATATTTTCCAATTCTAATAAAACTCCAGGAGGAATTATTTTTTTCCAGTTTTTTCCACCCGCTAATTCATATCCTAAACGTGTAATATGGGGTCTTGCTAAAAGTTTTTTTTGTCTTCTTTTTACCAAAAGAAGAACATTATTAGAAAGTTCTTCATCATAGCCATACTCTTTTTTTATTAATGAAACTATTTCATTATAAATACATTGGCTAGTCTCTTTCATTTTTTTAAAATATTTATCTTTTAAATTGTTTTTTACCATAATTCAATTAATTTGTTCATGTTTTTAAAACTTAGCTATTTATCTCAAAATTTATTTTGATATCTGCAAATTAACCTTTACCCATAAACTTCCTCATAGCAGGATTCATATCAGTCATGTGTTGTTGTGCAATGTTTTGATAAAACTGGAACATAATCATAATTACTAAAAGAATTGCTGTTCCTGAAACCAATGCTCCTAATAAATTTGTAATAGAAGCAAGCAAACCAATAGTAAGACCCCCCATCACAGTTAGAGGCATGATATATCTGTCTAAAATGCTTTCTAAAATTCTTTCATCTTGTCTAAATCCTGCAACTTGTAAACCTGATGAAGCAATTTTGTGGGCTTGTGCTTTTGCATCCATTCCAGATGTTTTAACCCAGAATACAGCAAAGATTGTTGAGAAAAGCATAAAAAATAACATATGTGATATTCCTTGGATTAAATATTTTGGGAGAAAACCTCCACGAATTGTTAATTCTAAAAGATTTGTTGAACCCATCCAAAAAGCTAAACCTGAAATAGCTCTGCCTTCTATAAAATGCCCTAAAATCGTTGCATGGCCTAACCAATTTTCTAATATCCCTCCGAACAATTGGAGATTTGCCATTAAAGCTGCTGTTAAAATAACAGGAATAACAGAAGCATAAAAGAAACTCAAAGGCCATTTAATACCATATCCACGAACCCTCCCAAAAGACAAAGGAATTTCAACCTTCAAAGATTGAACCCAAACAATCATCAAGAAAATTAAAATAGTTGATAAAATTGCAGCACCTGCAGATAAAAATTCAATAGGATATTTATTAATTATTGATTGAATCATAACCAAAACCTTCCCTGAACAACCTGTTCCTGAAAAATCAAGCAGACAATTTCTTCCTTGCTGATTCACAAACTGGAACGCACTTGTTATTAATCTCCATGAAACACCTGCTCCAATAAATAAACTAACGCCTGAGCCAAAACCCCATTTTTCGCAAAGTTCATTCATATAAAAAATTGCTAAACCACCAAGTATTAATTGAAAAATAACTATTCCTGTAAAACCTGGCATTGCTTGAAGTCCTTGCATTAAAACATAAATCAAAGCTTCGAAAACAATAAAAAACAAAACAAGAATTTTTTGAATCCCTTGAAAGAACTTTTTACCTTCAATAGTTGTTGTGTCAATATTTAAAATCCCAGAGCCAGTCAGCAACTGCAAAATAATAGATGCCATTACAATTGGTCCAATTCCTAAAGAAATAATACTTCCAAAATCTGTTCCAAGTATAATTGCTAAATATTCAAATCTTGAAAGAGCATTTTCAGATAACCCAAAAAGAGGAATATTCGCAAGTATGAAAAACGCTGCTAAAACAATTAAAGTCCATTTTAATTTAACATTAAAACCAACTTTTTTTTCAGAAGGTTTTATCACTTCTGGAATAAAATCAAATATTTTTCTTAAGTCCATTTTATTCTTTATTCTTTTTGGTTTTTAAAATCTTTGAAAACTCCTTTAGGAGCATAATCTGATTTTGTTTCCTCAACAACATATAAATTATATATTTTTATTATATCTCCAAAATATCCTCTTAATTCTAAAGAATTTTTAATAGCCAATCCACTATTTAAATATCATTAGATAACTGTTAATTAATATATGGGTGAAGCGAATTAATTATAGTGAGGCAAAGCCGAGTGATTATTTAGTGTACTCTTCTTTCTTTGATTCAACTTTTTTTTCTTTTTTCTTCCAAACCAAAATTATCTCACCACCAGCTTTTTTTACTTTTTCAATTGCTGATTTAGAAGCACAAAGAGCTTTTATAATTAACTTGTTTTTTGCCTCACCTGTTCCAAGAATTTTATAATTCTTTAAATTAATCTCCCATTTGTCACCAATTTTTTCCCCATATTTTTGCAAATTCAATTCAATTGATTGCAAATTAATTCTTTTTCTTGTATCTCTTTTTGTCCCTCTACTTGTTACACCTTGTTTTCCAAAATAATTATTTCCATATAGTTTTGTTATAAGTGTTTTTTTCTGGTCTGCTCTTTTTCCTGTTCCTGCCATTCCTGTTCCTCCACGATGTCCGGATTTTTTGTGTTTTTTTCTTGCGCCCCAACCATGAGTTCCCATATTCTTTCCATGCATTCGACTTGATTTTTTTCTTTTTTTGAGTTTCATTTTAAAATTTTACTATTGTAGTTTTTTCTACCATTGTAGTTTCTTTTTTTCTAAAAAAGAAACCCATTTATAACATCCTCCCAACTAATTCATTTATTTTTTCCTTATTATTTCCTAAGACCCCTTTTTTTACTCCAAAATGTTTTTTACTATCAATTCCACCACGTGGTGGATGTAATCTGAAAAAACCTTTTCCTTCTTTCCCTCTTTTTTTAACTAATTGATTAAAAGTTTCTTTATTTATTTCTCCATATGCAACAAAATCTTGGACTTTTTTCACCATTCCAAGTTGTTCTTTTGTAGGTTTGTCTAAAACAACACAAGCATATTTCCTTCGGATTTTCAATCTATGCAATGTTTCTTTTATCCCACTTTTTAATCCGACTTGCCCACAAATTCTAATTACACAAATCATTTTTGACTCCCTTGGTTTGTTTTTTCCAATGCCTTCATACAGGCCTTTATCAAATTAAATGTTGTTCTTTTTCTTCCAAAAGTTTTACTATAAAGATCAGATATCCCTGCAAGTTTTAGTATTTTTTTTAATTCATCGGCAATAACCAATCCTGTTCCAGGTGCAGCAGGATATAAAATAATTTTTACACTTCCTGATTTTCCTTCAACCTTAAAAGGAATACTTGTATTTCCCCCGCCAATACTATCAAAACTTCCGTCCCCTCTTACAACTTTTATTATGTTTAGTTTTGCTTTTCTTATTGCTTTATCTCTTGCAGGCAAAGTTTCCATTGATTTTCCAGAGCCAATACCAACATGGCCATGCCCATCACCAATAACAGCAAGAGTTGAAAAAGTTGGAACATTTCCTTCCTTGGTTTTTCTTTGTGTTTGTCTCCAAGCTCTTCTTTCCCCCCCCCCAAATTTTCCTTTAGATTGCCCAATAGAAAGTAAATCAGATTTTAAATTAATTAAAGAATCTACAATTTCTGATTCAAGAATTTTTGTTTTATTATCCAGAATAATATCTAAATCCTTTATTTTCCCATTTTTAACATCTATCCCAAGTTTTGTTTTTGGATCCCAAGCTTCAACAATTTCTTCTCGTGTAATTTCTTTTCTTTTTCCCTGTCCTCGGAATTTTTTAGTAGGTTTTTTTTCTCCAGCCATTTTATTTGATTATTTTTGATTTAATTTTTTCAAAATTTATTTTGTTTTTTAAGGAAGCACCTTTAATTCTTTCTTCTTCTGGGAACATTTCTTCTTTGCATTCAATTTTAATTCCAGAATCTTTTAGACCTTTTAAAAAACCGTAAATTTTTGTTTTGTGCAAAACTCTTTGCATACCAAAATCAAGAATTGGGGATTCTAATTTTTTATCAGTAATCTTTTTTCCAATTAAAAGACCTAATAAATATGCTGCTGGTATCGATTTCAAGGAATTTGAAGATTCTTTTGGCCAACCAAAATTTAATAATTGTTTTGAATTTACTCCAAATTCTATTTTGTCTTTTGCTTCTTTACTCCAAACATATTGTGATATAAAATATCTGTTTGTTTTTCTAAAAACAATTCTTGGTTTTTCGCTTTTCAACAACCGAATTCTTTTTGCATAGTCTGTTTTATTTTCTTTTTTCCTTCGTTTTATTGTTTTCATTGTTTTAATCCCCCAATATATTCTTTAAGGTGAGCCTTGCTTTTAAACATACGATTTCTAATTTTTTTTCTAATTTCTTTTGTGTCTTCTCTTGAAAGCTCTCCAGATTTTCCCCCACTTGCAACAAGCTTTCTTAGTTTTCTTGTTAATATTACATATTCTTTTTTCCTTTTGTTCACCTTTTTTCTAATATTTCCCACTGTTTTTTTGGCTTTTCTTTTTAGGTTTTTTGTTCTTCCGCCAATTTTATTTATTATAATTGCTCCCTCTTTTTTCAAATCTCTAATATCTTGTTTTGTTATTGCTTCTTTTATTTTATTGAGTCTTGGCTCTATAAATTTAATTCTTTTCTTTCCTACTCCAAGAGTTCTAGATGCTAATTCTTTTTTCTTTCTTAAGTTCATTTCTTTTGCTCCTTAGATTGTTTTTTATTTTCAATAATTTTTTTCTTTTTCTCGTTTTTTTTCAAGAATTTGTCAATGTTTGTTCCATAAACAAGAATTTTCATTTCTTTTGCTTTTTTCAAAATTTCTATTTTCTTTTTTATCCCAATTTTTCCAAGAAGAATTGTTTTACTTTTTTCAATTTTCTCTAAATCTTTAAGATTTCTTACAACAACTAATTTTTTCTCCTTCGGATTTTTTGTTTTATATCCAATACTTACAACTACAGGATAACCTCTTCTCTTTTCCCTCATTTTGTTATCTCTTCCTGTTGGCTTTCTCCAAATTTGTTTTTTCTTTCTTTTTTTCCCTAATTTTGAATATCTATTTGAAGTTCTTCTTAAAAATTTTACCATTATATTTCCTTCCCTGATTTATTTATTATAAAAATGCCATCTTGGAAAACCCTTCTATCTTTGTTTTTAATCTTCGTCGCTGTTTCAAAATTTGCTGCCGCTTGTCCTGCTAATTCTTTGTTACAAGAAAAAACACTTATGTTTTGTTTATCAATTTTCACTTCAGCTCCTTTAGGAATTTTCATTTTTCTTGCTATTTTTTCTCCTAAAAAGTTTTTAATTGTTACATTCTCCCCTTGGATTTCAACATTAAAAGGGAAATGACTAAAGCAAATTTTTAATTTATATTCAAATTTTTTTTGAACACCTTGAATCATGTTTTTTATATGTGATGCATTTGTGTTTATCATTTTTTTCTCTGTTTTTGTTGCTTTTTTACTTCCAAGAGTAATCTGATTATCTTTTTTTTCAAAAATTAATTTATTGATATTAAAATTTCTTACTAATTCTCCTTCAGGACCTTTTATCGTCAATAAACTTCCTTCTAAATTTGCTTCAATTCCTTCTGGAATTTTAATGGTTTGAAAAATTTCTTTTTTCATTTTAAATTTTTCTCCAATTTAAAAAGCAAAAAATTTCTTGTTTTTTTCATTAGTAAAAATACGCAATTAAGCATCCTCCGATTTTTTCTTGATTTGCTTCTTCATGCGTAATAAGACCCTTGTTCGTAGAAATTATCATTGTTCCAACATCTCTGGCAAGCAAATATCTTCTTCTATATTTTTCAATTTGGTTTTTGTTCACAGTAAATCTTGGTTTTATTGATTTGCATTCAGAAAGTTCCCCAATTGTAACTTCAATTGTTTTTTCTTTTGCATCTATTTTATATTTTTTAATAGCTTTTTCTTGTTTCATAATTTTCAAAATTTCAATTAGTAAATTTGAAATTCTCTTTATGTTTACAATTTCTTTTCCTGCCTTTTTGGCATTTCGTATCATATTTAATCCGTCAGCAACAATATCTTGGCTCATTTTTAACTATATTTTTTGAAGCCGATTTCAACCGCAATTTCTCTAAAGCAGTGTCGGCATAAATTTAATCCGTATGATTTTATATGTGCTCCAAATCTTCCGCACCTTTCACATTTGTTCATAGCAATACCTATTTTTCTTTTTTTTGGTTTACAATGTTTCAAAAACTTTGCCCTAACTTCTGGCTTATTTTTTAATTGTTTCAATATTTTTTTCCAATCACTTGCTGTCATTTTTAATTAAATTTGGTTTCAAATTTTTCCTCCATAAATTTAATTATTTCTTCTTTTGAAATATTTTGTTTTTTTGGAATTTTTCCTTTTTTTATTTTTCTTAACCTTACCCTTTTCCCTGTTCTTTTGAAAACAACAGTAACATCAAATCCCATAATCCCGATATCTCTTTGATATTCTATTCCTGGAATTTCAAGATATTCTTTTATTCCAAAAGAAAAATTATTCATACTTATTTGCTTCTTTTTTATAATATTGTCAATTGTAATCAACATTTTTTTCAAGAGTGCTTCTGTATTTTTTCTAATTGTAACTACTGTTCCTACTTCTAATTTCGGGCGAACCCCCCAAGAAGGAATTCTTTTTCTGGACATCATTTTTGCAGGTTCTTTTTGAGTTAAAAGTTTCAAAAGTTTCACGCCTTTTTCTAAATATTCTGCAGTTCCTCCCACACTTAAAACAACTTTCTCTATTTTTATTTCTCTCATTAAATTTTCTTTTGTCATTCTATAACCATTAATTGTTTAATTAAAACATTAACTAATTTTTTACCAACAGTTAATTCAGCCATTTTACTTTTTGAGTCTATTTTATTTATTTGCCCTTGAGTTCCAGAGTGTTTTCCTGCAAACACAAATGCCTTTTTCTTTTCCTGAAGTGGTAAGCATTTTTCAACTTTCTTTTTTGAAAAATCAATTAAAACAGAATCATTTACAGAGCATTTTAAATCTGAAATAAAATTTTTCCCATCATTTAAATTTAACTGAACTTTTTTTCCTTTTAAGATTTTCTTATCAACAATTTTTGCAATTTTTTGTTTTGATTCTAATTCTTTTATTTCTTTTGTTGCGAATTTTCCTTTTTCTGAAAGAATTATCTTATAGTATGTTTTTGTTGGAATAATTGTTAAAACATCAAATAAACACGCGCTATTTTTTTCATCAACAATTTTTTTATTGTTTAATAAAATAAGTTTAAGACGAATAGCTTTTTTCACTTCTTTTCTATTTTTTGCAATTTTTAAAATATCTCTTAATAAAATTAAAATAGGAATTCCTTTTTCAGGATTAAAATTAGGTCTAACTAAAAAAGTTGTGCCTTTCTTTTTTGTCGGCCAGTTTTTCGGTGCTTTTTGTCTTTTCAAATGCATTTTATTTTTTTATCTCCTTGATTTTTTCAATTTTCCTTTTTTTGTCTTCTAAATTTAATTCAATAATTTGCAAGTTTGAAGGCCGTAATTTTACATTTACTTTTGAACCATCTTGTTTTTTTACTTGAATTTCATCAATAGCAACTTTTGAGAATTTTAAACTGACTTCATTAACTTTCCCTTTTTTGCCTTTGAATTTTCCTTTCATAACTTTTACAGTGTCCCCTTTTTTAACGGCAATAGTTCTTTTTCCATATTTCTTCCTTAAATCTTTTGATAAATTTGTTCCAAGAAGTTTCTTCCTCAAATGTAATGGTGCATTTGCTAAATACTTTCTTTGCTTTCTTGGTTGTTTACTTGCTTTCCAACTTTTGTTAAATTTTGTTTTCATTGTTTTTAATATATAATTGAAGCGATTTTAGCGACTTGTGGCCAACGTTCCATAACCTCCCTTGCAACAGGCCCTTTTATTTGTGTTCCTTTTGGATTTCCTTTATCATCTTTTAGAATTGCAACTGCATTATCTTCAAATGCAATTCTTTCCCCGTTTAATCTTCTGTAAGATTTTTTTTGTCGAATTAAAACAGCATCAAACACTTTTCCTTTCATGTCTGGAATTCCTTTTTTAACACTAACTTTTACCCAATCTGCAATTTTCGCACAAACTTGTTTTCCTTTTTTTGCTTTTGCTTTTTTTACAGAAACTAATTTCACAATTTTCGCACCACTATTATCAGATGCAATCATTTTCGCACCTAAATTTAATCCTGGTGTAACTTTTGCACTTATTGCTTTCATTTTAGTTTAATACCTTCGGGTTTATTATGAATGCTCTCCCTATAGAAATCTTTTCTAATTTTCCAGCCACTTTTTTGGAAAAAGATTCTACTTTAGAAGCATTTAATTTATTAATTTGAACTATTTTTCCAGAAGGATTTAGTATTAACCAATTCCAGATACTAAGTTCTAATGTTGTTCCTAAAATTTTATTTGCATATTCTTTGCATAACCCATTTAAAGAATTTTGATAATTTGTTCTTGCCTTATAATTCTCAGAGTTCAATTTATTTTCAATTAATAATTGATAAAATATTTTTGTTTGGTTTCTCCCACACATTAACACTGCCTTTTCAAATGCAATCATTTCCCGCCCCCTGATTTAATTTTTTCAATAACCATAAAATGAATTATTTTACTTAATGGTCTGCATTCTTGAACTTTGATTAAATCACCAATATTAATTTCTTTTTCAATTTCTTCTGGAAGTCGGGCATGAATTTTTGTTCTTGTTTTTTTATATCTTTCATATTTTCTAACATAAACCATTCTTTGAAATTCAATTACAATTCTTTTTGGAAATTTTTTAACAACTGTTCCTTCAAAAATTTTCCCCCGAGTTTTAATTTTAGTTCCAACTATTTTTTGTTTTTCTCTTACTTTTGTTTCTATCTTTTTTCTTTCCATTTTATTTTTTGAATGGTTTACTCTTGAATTGAGGTTTCTTCAAAGCCTAATTTTATAAGCGCAGGCTTTATTTTTTTGACATGGTTTCCTTGGAGTTCAATTACTCCCTCTTTGTAAGTTCCACCACAAGCAAGCTCATTTTTCATAGCTTTTGCGGTTTTCTTTACATCGATTCCTTTGTCAAAACCACTTATTATAGTAACAATTTTTCCATATCTTTTTTTATCAGTCGTTACCTTTATCCGTTGCGAACTCTTCGCGAAGTCCTCCCATTCTATTGCCCCTAAAGGCAATCCTGTTTTTGGGTCTATTTCCATATTTATTTCTTTTTCAACATCTCCTCGGATTTGTTGAATGTAAGTATTTGTGCAATCATTTTTTTTATTTCTTTTGCTTTTGAATTACCTTTTTTTGTTGAATTTATTTGGGATTTTATTAATTCCATTTTTAAATCTTTTAATTTCTTTTCCCTATCTTTTCCCTCCATTTTTTTTATTTCTCTGAATTTCATTTTTTGGTTTTCTTAATTTTTTTATTAATAATTTCTTTTTTTTCTGAGTTTTCTTTTAATTTTTCCAATAATTTTTCATTTATGATAATTTTATCTTTTAATATTGCATAAGGAGAGAGTATTGCAACTTTTATTCCGACCATTCCGGGTTTTGTTATTGCTGTTGATTGAGCACGATTCACAACATTTGAACTTTCCCCTGTTTTTTTCAAATAACCTTGGGCAAATCTCCAAGTCTTCGCTCTTGAACCAGGGAGTTTTCCACTTAATCGAATTTCAACCCCCAGTGCTCCTGCTTTGATTATTCTTTCAAGCGTTCTGTATGCAACAACTTTAAATTTTAAAGGCCCAAACCTTTCTAAAGACAAAGCAATATCATCTGCAATAATTTGTGCATCAAATTCAGGTTCTTTAATTTCATCAATTTCAATATGCGGATTTTCAAGTTTGAAACATTTTTTTAATAATCTTGTTAATTCTTCAATTTTTTCACCACCCCTTCCAATAACCAATCCAGGTTTACATGTTGAAATAATTATTTTTTCACCAACAGGAGTATATTCAATTTTAACTTGGCTTATTTTTCCTTTTCCCAGATTTTTTTTAATATGTTCTCGAATTGAAAATTCTTCTTTTTTCAATTTTACAACATTTCTTTCTTCCATTATTTCTTCCATCCTTTTTTATTTGAATTTATTTTCTTTTCTTTAGCAACTATTTTTATATGTGTTCTTTTTCTTTTAATAGTTCCAAATCTTCCAAGAGGCCTTACACCAATATTAGCAATAGCTTCTATAATAAATGGTTCATCTAATTCATTTACAATTGAATTTGCAGATAAATTTTTTAATAATTTTATGAAATGCTCAGAAGCTTTTTTTGGAAAACCCCCAGACATTATTTTTCCTTTTCTATGAGGGATTTCGCCCTTCATTGGGACTGCCTTTTTTTTTGCAACAACTTTTTCTAAATCCTTAATTGCATCCCTAATTTTTTTCCTTTTTATAAATTTGCAAATAGCCATCGATTTTTTTGTAGAAATTGGAAGATTAGAAGCATTAACAACAGCAAAATCTTTTTTAACTTTTAAAGCTATTTTCTTTTCTTCTTTTTTTATTTCTGGTTTTTTCTTTTCTTCTAGTTTTTTTATTGGTTCAACAATTTTTTGTTTTGGAGTTTCCACTTTTTGTGTTAACTTTTTTTCTTTTTGTGAGGGAGCATATTGTTTTTCAGTCATTTTATTTTTTTGATTTATGTTTTGTACCCTTTGTAGCACCAACACCTGCTTTACTATGTTTAGTTCTTGTTCTTGTTAAAGCGAACTCTCCTAATCTGTGTCCAAGCATTTCTCCTGTTATTAAAACAGGAACAAATTTGTTTCCAGCATGAATATGTATTTTCATTCCTACCATATCAGGAACAATAACAAAATGTCTGCTATGTGTTTTAACTGATTTGTTTTTTTCAATTTTATTTTTAGCGCGAGCTACAAATTTTTCAATTTCTTGGAATTCTCTTAAAATAGTTCTTCTTTGTCTTGACCCAAGATATTTTGCAAATTCTCGGACATCTAATTTTAACAATTCTTCAATTGTTTTCCCACGATATGTGAATTCTTTCTTTTTTATTTCCATTTTATTTCCTTTTACCAGTTCTCTTTGGTCGTATCAAGCCAACTTTTCTTCCAGGGGGAGCATTTCTCTTAGCAATCTTGCTCTTTGGATTCTTTCCTCTTCCTGAACCAAATGGATGATCAATAGCATTTACTTTTACAGCAGATGTTCTTGGCCACAATTTACTTTTTGATTTTTTGATATGGTATTTTTTCCCTGCTTTAATAATCGGTTTGTCTAATCTTCCTGCACCAGCCACAACCCCAATAATTGCTCTGCAATTTTCGTGAAACTTCCTTTCTTTTTTTGAAGGCATAATGACAAAAATATCTTTTCCAATTTTTTTGTTAATTAAAACAGAGCTTCCTGCAGTTTTTATAAAAACTCCTCCATCACCTGGTCTTGATTCAAGATTATAAATTTGTGTTTTTAAAGGAATGTCTTTTAATTTTAAAATATTTCCTTGGGCAATTTCTTTTGTTCCTAATTTTATTTTTTGTCCTTCAATCATTCCCTTGAATGCAGGAATATAAAAAGATTCTTTGTCATAACTTATTTTTGCAAGGGGTGCAGTGTGTCCTGCCGAATTAAAAAGTTTTACAACTTTCCCCTCGTCTTCTAATTTTTTTGGGTATTGCAATTTATACCTAAATGCTTTTCGTTTAACTCTATAAGTAAAGCTTCCTTTTCCGCGTGCTTGTTGAATTATTGTTTTTCCCATTATATTATCCCGAGTTTTGTTGCAATATCTATTGCTGGAAACTCTTGTTTTAGTTTTAAGTAAGCATATTTTTTATTGCTCTTGATTAAAGTTCTAATGTTTTGAATTTTAACTTCAAACATTTCTTCAAATTCTTTTTTAATTTCTTCTTTTGTTTTTCTTTTATCTGTTTTAAAAGTTAAAACATTTTGTGATTCAATTAGCATAACAGCTTTTTCAGTAACAACTGGTTTCATTTTCTCCTCCCTAATTCGTTAATTGCTTCTTCAGTATAAACAGTTAATCGTCCAAGTCCGCCTTTTGCTAAATCAAGAACACTAAGATTGTTAACATTTATTACATCAAATTTACTTGTTTTGAATTTTTCTTTTTTTCCAATAACAAATAACATTCCTCCACTTTTTTTGTATTTTCTTCCTCGCAACTTTCCAATTCCACTTCTAATGGATTTTTGTTTTATTGCCACTTCAAAAAGTTCTCCTAAAACTTTTTTCAAAGATTGCAGAGCTTCTTTTGTTTTTAGAGAAATAAATTTAGATTCTAATATTAAAGGAAGGTTTTCTATTTTCATATTTTTCAATCTTTCATATTTTTCAATAATTTTCTTATTGCTTGCAGTTGCACTTAATGCAGAATTAAATGCAATTTTCATTTCTTTTTTGTTTATCTTTTTTTTATTAAACATAGAAAATGCTTTTGGGGGATGTGCACGCATTCCGCCTTTTGCTTGTGGAACTTCTGCAGCCTCCATATTAAATTGTGAACCTTTTTGGGAAAATATTTTTCTTGGAACTCTTGACCAGCCCCTCCCATAACCACTTCTCCAAACATGTCTTCTATGGACTATTTTTCCTTTTGCAGAATGTTGTTTGCCTCCAACAAGCGAAGGCCCATATGGTTGCCAATTTCTTTTTGTTTCTAAAACTTTCACAACAATATCTTCTCTAATTTTTTCAGAAAAACATTTTGGTAATTCAATTGTTTCTTTTTCCTTGCCTTGCATATTTAAAATTTTTGCTTTCATTTGACTTCAATTAATTCATAATTTTTTTTAATTTGTTTTTTAGTAGGACGTAATGGCGAAGTAATTAACAATTGTCTTTTTGCAGGGCCTTGAACAGAACCAGTAACAATAAGATAATTTGTTTTAACATTTCCAAAATTTTTTATATTTTTTAGTTTATCTTCTGCTTTTCCTAAGTCAATTATCTTTTTGTTATAAGAAACCCTTGTGAACATGCCTAATTGTCCTGCCATCGGAACTCTAAAAGTAACACGTGCAGGATGCCAAGGACCAAGGCTCCCCGGTCTTCTTACACCTTTTTCAGATTTGTGGGATTTAAGAGTGATGCCAAATCTTTTAACAGGTCCTGAAAAACCTTTTCCTTTTGTCAAGCCTCTAACATCAAGAAGTTGTCCTTTTTCAAAAATATCTAGAACAGAAAATTCTTTTGTTAAATTTTCTTTAATAAAATTTAATTTTTCTTCAACATTTCCAACAAGTGCGATTTCACTTAAATCAGGTTTTTTCTTTATCTGTGTTTTTTTAACAATGGAATAACAAATTATTTTCAAATCATCATAGTCCTTAATTTCATCAATTTTTTTGCTTGGCTTTTTTGGAAGTTTAACTTTTCTTTTAAGTTCTTTATCCAAGTTTCCCGCAAGAATTTCTTTGAAAACTTTTCCATTTTTGTAAAAACGAACAGAAAATATTTTCATAGAAGGGCATTCTAAAATTGTTGCAGGCAAAGCGATTTTTTTTGTTTTAGTTAAAGAGTCAGGAGTATTATCTTTTACAATTGCAGAAACCATTCCAGCTTTATAACATATGAAACCTTTTAGTATTTTTCCAGAATCAATAGCATCCCAGTTCACTCTAGGCAAAAATTTTTTAGCCCTTTTTCTTGGCCAAAACTGCAAACTTCCTTTCCTTGGTGATTTTCTTGTTGGCATTTCTAAATATAACGGAAATTATCATTTTATTTTACCCTGGATTATTTAACAAGAAAATGTTGGTTTATAAGAGTTTCGGGACGCAAAATCAAATAAACCCTTCAGCATTATTTCTAAATTTTGATTTAACCAAATAACCCATTGTTGTTGCTAATTCAGGATAAGTTCTGCAATGCCGAAAAAATTCTCCTTCTAAAAGCACAGTATATTCTTCAGAATTATTTTT
>CAZTPM010000005.1:0-22719 GCA_964615065.1 Candidatus Woesearchaeota archaeon | reverse complement strand
GTGCAGAAAAGATTGAAAATTTAGTTTATGTAAACCACACAACAATTAACAAAATTCTCAATAAACATAACTTAACAGAACCTACAAAAAGAAAAAAGAAACGAATTAAATATATTCGTGGAGCAATCCATAGCCCAACAACTCAAGGAAAGGTTGAAAGATTATTTCAAACTTTCAAAAGAGAATTTTCTTTTTGTAATAATGATGTTGAACTTTGGAGAATGAGGTATAACCATTTTAGACAACACACAAGCTTGAATAATAAAACTCCTGATGAAATTATAATGATTTTAGTTTATTGTTTTAGGGTAGGACATATGTCCCTTGCTTGCACATTCAAAAAAATTATGGAAAAAGTTAAATAGTCTTAATTTAATAAATTTTTATGGACAAAATTATTTTATTTGGTGCAAGTGGGACCTTAGGAAAAGAATTAATTCAACTTCGGGAATTTATCTCTCCTTCACACAAAGAAATAGATATAATCAATTTTAACCAAACTAAGGAGTACATAGAAAAAATAAAACCTTCTATAATTATGCACTCTGCAGCTCTAGTTGGTGCAAAAGAATGTGAAGAAAATAAAGAAAAGGCATATCAAACAAATGTTCTTGGTACACAAAATATTGCTAAAACTTGTTTGAAGAATAAAATTAAATTGGTTTATATTAGTACAGATAGTATTTTTGATGGAGAAAAAGGAAATTATACAGAAGAAGACATACCAAATCCTTTAAATTATTATTCCTTAACAAAATTATTAGCAGAATCTTTTACAAAAATGCTTGATTCATATCTTATAATAAGAACTTCATTTATTCCTTCAAATTCTTTTCCATATGCAAAAGCTTTTACAGACCAATATACTTGTAGGATGAAAGCAAATGATTTAGCAAAGGAAATAATTTTTGCAGTAAATCATAATCTTGAAGGAATTGTTAATATTACTGGAGAAAAAGATACTTTGTATAATATAATTAAAAAAATTAATCCAAATATTGGAAAGATTACTAGATTAGAGACCGGACTAAACCTTCCTAAAGATTTATCTTTAAATACAAATAAATGGAAAAAGATAAAAGAGGTTTATAGAAATGGGGCTTGAACAATTTGATATACAACAAAAAATTTTGTGGCATCAAGATAAATTACAAAATTGGTTAAAAGGAAAAATGGTTTATCCAATCACAATTGAAATAGATCCAACTAATACTTGTAATGAAAAATGTAGTTGGTGTTGTTGGGAAGATCACAGAAAGTCAAAAGAAACAATGTCTCAAGGACTTTTGGAAAAAGTAGTTAGAAATTTGGGAGAGGTAGGAGTTAAAGGAATTATTTGGACTGGAGGAGGAGAACCCTTATTAAATAAATATGCTGTAGAGAATATGGAATTATCTAAAAATCTTGGGATGGAGAATGGAATGTTCACAAATGGAATACTTCTTACTACAGAAAAAATAAAACCAATAATAAATTCATGTGAATGGGTAAGAATAAGTTTGGGTGCTGCAACTTCAGAAACATTTGAAAAATGCCATGGCACAAAAGATTTTTATAAAATAAAAGAAAATATTAAAGAATTTGTTAAAGTTAAAAAGGAACTTAAAAGTAATATTGCAGTGGGATTAAGCATGATGGTTGATTTTGAAAATTATCATGAATTATATTTAGAAGCAAAGATGGCTAAAGAATTGGGGGTTGATTATTTTCAAGGAAAACCCTTGAATCAAATAGGATCAGAAAATAAAAAATGGTGGAGTAATGAAGTAATTCCTTTATTTAAAAAAGCAAAAATAGAGTTTGAAGATGATAAATTTAAAATTTTAACTGCACAATACACCCAAGATAAATATGGTGATCAAGGATCAAATTTTTTATCAAATATAACACCTTCTTTAAAAGTAATGGATGAAGAAAAAGGAAAATGTTATGTCCATAATTTTGTTACAGCCATAACAGCTGATGGTAGTGTTACATTTTGTAAAAATATGAGAGATAATAAAAAATACAGGTTAGGCAACTTAAAAAAAAATACATTTGAAGAAATATGGAATAGTGATAGAAGAAAAAAAATAATAGAAGAAATTAATTATAAGGGATGTGGAACTTTTTGTCAAAATGGACGATTAAATGAGATGTTAAAATTTATTAAAAATCCAGATCCTAGTAAACATCCTAATTTTTTATAAGAATAACTTTTTTAAAGAGAAAGATATTGATACAAAAATGAAACCTAAAATAAAAATCTCTGTTGTGACAAAAACACATAATCATGGAAAATTTCTTGAAAGATTGTTGGAAAAAATAAAAACTCAAAAAAATTTTAATAATTATGAAATTATAGTTATTGATTCTTCTTCAAAAGATAATACCCTTAAGATTGCAAAGAAATATGGTTGTAGAATTATAAACATTGATCCAAAAGATTTTACTCATGCATATACATATAATTTAGGGGCAAAAGAATCAAAAGGAGAGATAATAATTTTTGCATCAGTAGACATTATTCCAAAAAGTGAATTCTGTTTTTACAACTTAATAAAACATTTTAAAAATAAAAAAGTTGTAGGGGTTTTTGGGAAACAAGAGCCAATAGAAAAATTCAACACTATTGAAGAGTTTAAGACTCCTAAAATGTTTCCAGAAGATCCAAAAAAAGTTGTTGCATTTTTTTCTGCATCTTATGGTGCAATAAGAAGAGAAATTTGGGAGAAATTCAAATTTCCTGAAAATATTCCTTATCAATATATTGGGGGGGAAGACCAAATATGGGCAAAAAATCTTTTAGAAAAAGGATATAAAATAATCTATGAGCCAAAATCTATTGTCAAACATTCTCACAAATACTCTTGGAAGATTAGACTTTATCATGCACACATGATAGAAAAATATGGAAAAGAAGTAAAAAAATGGAATGAAAAAGTTGGAATTCTTATTTACTCAAAAAAAGATTTAGTAAAATATTTAATTAAAAAGAAAGCATATAAAGAATTAATATTTGATTTATTATTTGTGGGTATTTTAATGAGGATAGTTGCATTTTATGGAAAAATAGAAAGACTTTTTAAAAATTCTTTTTCCCTGTAATCCCTTTTAAAAAATCGACCATCCCTAAAAAACTTGTTTTAGCATATTTTCTATTTTTGATTAATCCATAACAAATTCTCATAAGAACTTCCAAAAACCAATATGGATAAGCAATTAATTTATATTTGCTCCATTTCTTTATATAATACCCTCGATTCCTTACCAAATAATAAGCAGAAAAAGGAGATCGCCCTCCCCCTGTAGAATAAGCCACCTTGTGCCACAGTTTTGCACTAGGAACCCAAGAGACTGAGAATCCTGCTTTTTTTGCACGAGTCTGCCATTCTGTTTCTTCAAAATATGCAAAAAAAGAATCTTCTAAAAAACCAATTTTATCTATAACTTTTTTATTGACTAACATTGCAGAACCAATTGCTTGATCAATTTTCATTTTATCTATTTCCTTAGAATCTGGTAATTTATTTCCTATAAGAGAAGATTTCATTGTAAATTTATTTATTTTAACTCCAATTGCCCATAAAACATTTTTTCTATCAAAGAAATAATTCTTAACTCCCAAAATATCTGCTTTATCTTTATTTTTCCATAATTCCTTAAGGAAATTTTTATCCAAAACAACATCATTATTTAAAATCATAATATAATTTCCTTTTGATTTTTTCACCCCAAGATTATAAGATTTACTGCAACCAAGATTTTCTTTATTTTGAACCAGCCTCACAAAAGAAAATTTTTTCTTAAGATACTCTGGAGAACCATCTATTGAACCATTGTCTATTAAAATAATTTCATAATTCTTATTAATTTGTTTCTTCATAGAATTTAAACAATCTTTGGTTATTTCTTTCCCATTCCAGTTTAGGATTATTATTGAGATTAATTGTTTATTCATGTTTGTTAGAGTATAGAGAAGTTTTTAAAGAATTCTTCTTTTTTTATGTAATGAAAAAAATCCTAGATGTGGGTTGTGGGACAGGAAATTTACTGAATTATCTTGCGAAGAGAAATAAGGAAGCAATATTATTTGGAGTAGATATAGAAAAAGAAATAGTTAATAGGGCAGAAAAAAATAAGTATTGTCAAAGAGAAAAATTTATTTTAATGGATGCAAAAAAATTACCTTTCGAAGATAATTTTTTTGATGAAATTTATTGTTATGAAGTTTTAGAACACGTGAAAGATTTAAATCAAGTTTTGTCTGAAATAAAAAGAGTTTTAAAAAAAAGAGGAAAATTAAAAATCACTGTTCCATTAGAGAAAAGTGAAAAGATTTTAATTAAATATAATAAAGACTATCCTATACAAGTGGGCCACGTAAGATTTTTTTCAAAAGAGAATATTCAAAAAGTTTTAGAAGAAAAAGGATTTAAAATAAAATTTCATAAAACTCGTAATGCTATAGAACATATTTTTTGGAGAAATATTTTTAAAAGAGGGGGAAGAATAATAAATCAATTAGGAGAAGTTGATAAAAGGCCTTCCAAATTAATGAGAATAAGCAGTTTAGCCCTTTCAAGAGAATTATCTTATAATATTGATCAAACAAAAAATAAATATTATAAATTTATAATGAATTTTTTTATTCTCTTTTATCCAATAACTTTTATTTTAGATACAATTTTATTAAATAAAAAACAAAAAATAATTTGCATAAATGAAAAATAAAATGAAAACATCAATAATAATAAGAACACATAATCATGGAAAAATGCTTGAAAGATTGTTGGATAAAATAAAAATTCAAAAAAAATTAAAAGATTATGAAATAATAGTTATTGATTCTTCCTCAATAGATAATATAAAAGAAATTGCAAAAAAAGAAGGTTGCAGAATTATTAATATAAATCCAAAAGAATTTAGTCATGCTTATACTTTTAATCTTGGAGCAGAAAAGGCAAAAGGAGAAATTATTTTATATGCCTCTGTAGATATAATTCCAAAAGGTGAATTTTGGTTTTATAATTTAATCAAACATTTTAAAGATAAAAAAGTTGCAGGAGTTTTTAGTAAACAAGAACCAATCCCTAATTTTAATACAATAGAAGAATTCAAAATAAAAAGAATGTTTCCAGAAAAAGGAAAATCAGTGGTTACTTTTTCAAATGCAAGTGGTGCTTTAAGAAAATCAATTTGGGAAAAAATAAAATATGATGAAAAGATTCCTTTTCAACACATTGGGGGAGAAGATCAAACATTAGCAAAAGAAATAAAAAAAAGAGGATTCAAAATAATCTACGAACCAAAATCAATTGTCTATCATTCCCACAAATATCCCCTAAAATCAAGAATTCGTTCTGCCTACATGATTGAATTACACAAAAAAGAAGTCCAAAAATGGAATAAAGATGTTGAAATATTAAATTATAAAAAATTAGATTTAGCAAAATATTTAATTAGAAAAAAAGCATATAAAGAATTAATATTTGATTTATTATTTGTGGGTGTTTTATTAAGAATTGCAGGGTTTTATGGGGGATGAAAAGAAATTTTAGAAAGATTATTTTAAGACTTTCAATTTAAATCTAATGTGATCAAATCCTCCAAGAGGATAACAAAAGAATCTTTCAGAAAGGAATGGTTTTATATTTATTAAATAATCAATTATTTTTTTTATTGGTCTAATCCAAAACCAATTTCTACAATCTAACCAAATTAATTTATTTTCTAAAACTTTAAATTCAACATCACTATATTTTTCCCAACAACTAGGTTCAAAATTGCCAAAAGTCCCTGCACAAAAAACCCTTTTATGAGTGATATGCCCTAAAGCCATGCATCCTGAATAATGAGGAACAATTATTCTTATTATTGCATTTGGTTTTGAAATTCTATGAAGTTCTTCCATAACTTTAATTGTATTTCCTAAATGTTCTAAAACATTATCCATGAAAATTTCATCAAAAGTATTATCCTTAAAAGGATATGGAAATTCTTCTAGATTATGAACAACTTCCGCCCCATGTTTATCTGTTAAATCTACATTAGTCCAACATTTCTTTATGTTTAAACCGGATCCTAAATGTAACTTTTTCATAAATTTCAAAATAAATAGGAGTTTATAATATTTTCTT
Organism: Candidatus Woesearchaeota archaeon; assembly: GCA_964615065.1. Lineage (GTDB taxonomy): Archaea > Nanobdellota > Nanobdellia > Pacearchaeales > GW2011-AR1 > JAHILJ01. Next base: position 16,600 of record CAZTPM010000005.1, on the reverse strand, counting down.
ATTTTTAATCAACAATTTTTAAAAGAATAATTTTAGGGGTTTTAATTCTAAAAAAACTTAAAAAAGTATAAAAAGGTTTTTAATGTTAAAATAAAATGAAACAAATTATAATCTCTTCGGCACAAGGAGGATTGTCAAATAGATTAAAATGTTTAATCAATTCTTTTAATTTATCTGAAAAATTAGGGTGGAAAGTTGTTCTTTATTGGCCAAAAGATGAAGCCTGTAATTGTGAATTTGAGGAATTGTTTGATAAAAAAATAAAAAAGATTTCTAAAGAAGATTTAAGAAAAATCTTAAAAGATAAAAATTATGAATATTATGACGATTCATCAAAAAAAATCAAAGGTGGAAAAAAATTCATCATTCTTAATCTTATAAAAACAGGGAATTTCAAAAAAGGTTATTTAAATTTATTAAATGTGAATCTTCCTTCAAAAAAATTTAACCCTAAATTAAGAAAAATAATAACTAACACCTTTTTAGATTTAAAACCAAAAAAAGAAATTATATCAAAAGCAAATAATTTTTTTAATAAAAAATTAGATAAAGATTCTATAGGATTACATATTAGAAAGGGAGATTTTGTTAATCTTAAGAGTGAAATTTGTTTGATTTCTCCTTCAAAAGAATTTGAAAAGATAATTTCTAAAGAATTAATTATAAATCCCAAAATAAAAATATTCCTTTCTACGGATTCATTTAAGGAAGAAATTAATTTAAAGAAAATATTTGGCAAAAAAATTATAATATGCCCTAAAAAAACAAAAAATAGAGGTGAAGAAGGTGCTGTAAAAGAAGCCCTAATAGATTTGATGATTTTATCAAAAACAGATAAAATTTATGGGACATATGGAAGTACTTTCAATGAACTTGCTTCTTGGATAAACCCCGCAGTTGTGCGGGAAGTTCTTTTTGATAAAAAAGAACTAAGTAAATATTTACAACAAAATAAATCTCAAAAAAAAATTATGCCTTTAATAAAAAAAATTATTTACGAATTTATAACTCCTTTTCATAAAAGATTCTTAGATATAAAATAATTATTATCATTATAGAGAACTTTTTAAATAATCTTTCTTTGGTGAATTCATGAAAAAAACAATTTTTAATATTAAAAAGAATATAAAATTTCTTCTTTGGAAAATAGGAAGAAGAAAATCAATTAAACCCCCACATAAAGTAAAAGAAAATACAATAAAATTCTATCAAAAGAAATTTAAAATAGACACATTAATAGAAACAGGAACATATGAAGGAGAAATGGTTTATGCATTAAAAGGAAAATTTAAACAGATTTTTTCAATAGAGTTAAATAATATTTTAGCTGAAAAAGCAAAAAGAAAATTTATTAGATATAAAAATATAAAAATTATTCAGGGAAGTAGTGATTTAGTATTACCTAAAATTCTTAAAACTATTTCCAACCCTTGTCTGTTCTGGTTAGATGCACATTATAGTGGAGGAAAAACCTCAAAGGGAATAAAAGAAACACCAATTTTAGAAGAACTAAAAGAAATTGTAAAACACTCAAACAAAAATTTAATTTTAATAGATGATGCAGATAATTTAGGAAAAGGGGATTACCCCCCTATTAAAGAATTGTATAATCTTATTAAAAAGAATTTTAATATGGAAATAAAAAACAATATTATTAGAATTATTCCAAAAAAAGGGAATTTAATAAAAGTGATTTAACCACAATAAAGCTTAAAAAAAAGCGATTCTTAAGAAATTTATGAAAAAGGCTTTAATTACTGGAATCACTGGCCAAGACGGTTCTTATCTTGCTGAACTACTTTTAGAAAAAGGATATGAGATTCATGGAATAATAAGAAGATCTAGTTCAATTAATACTTGGAGAATAGACCATTTGTATAATGATCCAGAAATTTTAGATAAAAAAATGTTCTTACATTATGGGGATGTAACAGACACTATTTCAATAACAAATCTAATCAAGAAGATTAAGCCAGATGAAATTTATAATTTGGCAGCTCAATCCCATGTAAGAATCTCTTTTGAAATCCCAGAAATTACAGCGAATATTGGTGCTTTAGGTATGCTAAAAATTTTAGAAGCAGTTAGAGAATTAGGATTAATAAAAAAAACAAAAATTTATCAAGCTTCAACTTCAGAATTATTTGGAAAAATTCAAGAAACCCCTCAGAAAGAGACAACTCCTTTTTACCCAAGAAGTCCATATGGGGTAGCAAAACTTTATGGTTTTTGGATTGCGAAAAATTATCGGGAATCTTATGACATGTTTGTATGCAATGGGATTTTATTCAACCATGAGGGGGAAAGAAGAGGTTTTAATTTTGTAACAAGAAAAATAACGATTGGACTTTCAAAAATAAAATTAGGCATGCAAAAGATTTTGGAATTAGGTAATTTAGATGCAAAAAGAGATTGGGGATATGCAAAAGAATATGTAGAAGCAATGTGGTTAATGCTCCAACAGGAAAAACCAGAAGATTTTGTGATTGCAACTGGAGAGGCCCACACAATTAAAGAGTTTGTTGAAGTTTGTTGTAAAGAATTAGATATTAAAATTGAATGGCAAGGCAAAGGTATTGATGAAGTGGGTATTGATAAAAATACTGGAAAAATTATAATTAAAGTGGACCCAAAATATTTTAGGCCATCTGAAGTAGAAATATTATTGGGGGACCCTTCAAAAGCAAAAGAAAAGTTAAATTGGGAAGCAAAAACAAAATTTGAAGATTTAGCAAAACTAATGATTAAATCAGATTATGAATTATTAAAATCTGGTAGAGAAATTCTTTATTAAAATGAAAACAAACTCAAAAATTTTAGTTTTAGGTGGAAATGGCCTATTGGGAAGTGCGATAAATAGGGTTCTCAAAAAACAAAGTTATAAAAATATTTTAACTCCAAATTCTAAGGAAGTTAATTTATTAGAAAAGAAAGAAATTGAAACATATTTAAAAAAAGAATTACCAGAATTCGTTTTTATGGTGGCAGGACTTGTCGGAGGGATTTTAGGAAACAAAAAAAGACCAGCAGATTTTTTATATCAAAATTCCATGATGATTTTAAATTTATTAGAATCAGTAAAAGATATTTGCCCTAATACAAAACTTCTATTCACTGGTTCAACTTGTATTTATCCTAAGGAAAATCCCCAACCAATAAAGGAAAATAGATTTATGGCAGGAAAATTAGAAGAAACTAATAAAGGTTATGCTGTTTCAAAAGTGACGGGGGTTGTTGCATGCCAATTATATAAGGAACAATATAATTTAGATACTATTTGTGCAATGCCAACAAATCTTTATGGTTTAAATGATAATTATGATTTAGAACATGGGCACATGATTCCAAGTTTGATTAAAAAGTTTTTATTAGCAAAAGAAAAAGGAAATAAAATTGTTCTTTGGGGAACAGGCTCTCCAAGAAGAGAAGCTCTTTATTCAGAAGATTGTGCAGATGCTTTAATTTATTTAATGAATAATTATTCATCAGGTGAAATAGTTAACATCGGAACAGGATTTGATTATTCAATAAAAGAATTTGCAACAATGATTGGAGAAGAATTAGATTTAAAATCTCAAATTTCTTGGGATACTACCAAACCAGATGGGACGTTTGAAAAGAGAACGGATATTTCTAAATTAAAAAAAATCTATTCTGGTTTTAATCCTCATAGTTTTAAAGAGGGATTAAAAGAAATATTGTTTAATAAAGAAGAAGTAGATAGAATTATTAACAATCAAATAATAAAACCAAAAGTCGCAAAAATCAATTAAATGAAAAAAAGAAAAATTTTATATTAAAATGAAAATAAAATTAATTAAATCCAGTTTTTACAAGGAAAAAGAAACAAAAGAAAAATTATGTGAATTTATAAAAAATGCAGAAATTTTTAGTATGAATAAAGAATGTAAAAAATTTGAGGAAAATTTTTCAAAAAAACAAAGAAGGAAGTATTCTGTTTATGTGTCAAACGGGAGTTGTGCAAATTTATTATTAATTCAAGCGATAATGAACATTGGAAAATTAAAAAAAGGAGATAAACTTTTTGTGTCAAGTTTGACATGGCCAACAAATATTATGCCAATTATACAATTGGGATTAATTCCTGTTTTATTAGATGTAGAAAAGGATACACTCAATGTATCCTCTAAAATATTAAAAGAAAAGTATATTGATAATCCAGATGTCAAGGGAATTTTTTTGACAAATGCTTTAGGATTCTGTTCTGATATTGATGAAATACAAAACTACTGTGGGAAAAAAAATCTAATATTTTTAGAAGATAATTGTGAATCATTGGGTTCAGAATATAAAGGGAAACTTCTTGGAAATTTTGGATTTGCATCAACCTTTTCTTTTTTTGTTGGACACCACCTGTCTACAATTGAAGGAGGAATGATTTGTACAGATGATAAAGAATTATATGAAAATTTGAAATCTGCAAGATCCCATGGTTGGACAAGAAATAATTCAGATATATTTAAAGAAGAGAAGAGAAGAAAACATTGCATTGATAGTTTTTATGATATTTATACGTTTTATGATTTGGCATATAATTTTAGACCTGTAGAAATTCAGGGTTTTATTGGGAATCAACAAATTAATTATTGGGATGAAATTGTAAAAAAAAGAGAGAATAATTTTAGAAAATTTTATGAGGCAACTTTAAACAACGAGGATATAATCAAATTAAATATTCAGGGGATGAATATAATTTCAAATTTTGGATTTCCATTACTTTTTAAAAATAAAAAAATCTTTGAGGATTATAAAAAAATCTTTGAGGAAAATGAAATTGAAATTCGTCCGATAATTGCTGGAAATCTTATCAATCAACCGTTTTTTAGGAAAAATACAAATAGGGAAGATATTTGTTTTAATACGAAAGAGATCCATGAGAATGGATTTTATTTTGGAAATAATCCTGAGATGAATAAAGAAGAAATAAATAGGATAACAAATTTATTGAGGAGAGTAAAACAAGATGCATAATATTGGAATTACTGGTTCAAGCGGAGTCATTGGAAAGATTTTTATAAAAAAATTAAAAGAGAAAAAAATGAGTTATTCTTGTTTTGAAGGAGATATTTGTTCTAAAGAAGATATTAAAAGGTGGGTTAATAGAAATGATCTTGAGGCAGTTATTCATTTTGCAGCTATTGTTCCAACAATTGAAGTTAAAGAAAATCCAAAAAAAGCTTATGAGGTTAATGTTGAGGGAACAAGAAATTTGATAAATGAAATAAAAAATTCTAAACAAAATCCATGGGTATTTTATGCAAGTACTTCTCACGTTTATAAAAGTAAAGATACCCCAATAAATGAAAGTGATAAAATTGAACCTGTTTCTATTTATGGGGAGCTAAAGTATAAAGCTGAAGAAATTCTTGCAAAAACTTATAAAAATTTATGTATAGGAAGAATTTTTAGCTTCTATCATAAAACACAAAAAAAACCATTTTTATATCCCAATATTGTGGGGAGATTAAAAAGCGAAGATTTGAGTAAGCCATTTGAATTATATGGTGCCAATAGTGTTAGAGATTTTTTAAATGCTGAAACTGTAACAGAGATTGTAATAAAATTAATGATGAAAAAGGTTAAGGGAATTTATAATATTGGTTCTGGGAAGGGAACCATAATTAAAGATTTCGTGCAAAATATAACGGATAAAAAACTTGATATAAAAAAGATGGGAAAAAGTGATTACCTAGTTGCAGATATTACTAAATTAAATGTGGCTTTAAGCTAATAAATATTATATTAGTATTGATGGCAGATAAAAAATACTCTTATCTTTTATTTTGATGCTTCGAAAATAAAAAAATTAAATTTACTCACAAAATAAATTTGAAATAAATATCTAAAAATTATCTTTCGCTTTTTAAATAAGAAATAATTAATTGTAACCAATTTTTGGGATTTAATAAATGAGTTATTTTTTTATTTGATTGGTGTGAATGAAAAGAGATTCCATCATATTTTAAAAATTTATGAAAATTTATATAATTCTTATTTAAAAATAATCCATCATTAAACCATTTTAATTTTCTTATTTTGCATTTATTTTTATGATAAAAAAACATATAATTATAATAACTTTCGTAATCACTCGCCCCTGCTTTTTCAATTTCTTTTTTTTCAACAGAAGATAAATACTCTTTCCAAAAGAGATTTCCTGTTCTCTTTTCAACCTTATTAATCATTTCTTTAATAATAGCTTTATTAAAAATCATGTGATGGCAAGTGCCATGTTGTTGCTGAAATTTAGTAATCCCAGGAAATAAATTGTGAATATGTTTTAAATAAGGTTTATGAACTTCCATATTTTCAAAAACATTAAAGAGAAATTTTCCTTTTTCATCTATAAATTTTACTTTTGAAAGAAATAAGCTATCGCTACAAGAAATTAAAATATTTTTAGAGATATTTGGGATAAGGAGGGGGGAATAATACTTTAATAATTGTTGGAAATACCAGCCCTCTCTTTTATTAGTAATTTTCATTCTTTTTTTTACTTCTTCTTTTGAAAAAGGAAATTTATCTTCAGAAAACCATATGGCTTTATTTGTCAAACAATTTTTGGATACAACAAAAATTTTACCAAGATTTTCAACATTTTTCTTAGCATGTTCAATTGCAAATTCCAAAGCTTTCCTATCCTTTTTTATGGAAACATAAACAAGATCAATTTTATCTTTAGTCATTTTGAATAAAATTTTTTTAAGTATTTATATCTTTCCTTGAATAATCTCTTTTATGAATTATTTTTCTAAAATAAATAAAAATTTTTGAAAAAGACACATCTTGTATTAAAACACTCAAAATCTTACTCCTTTAATTTACTAAAAAAAGTATTTTTAAAATTTTAAATTATTTTACTTTTTCCTAAACCAAACAAAACATCCAAAATAAATTAATCTAGAAATTATTGACGCAAAACAAGCACCTAAAACAGCTTCAAACATTCCAAATCTTAAACCATAATTAATAAAAAGAACGTTTAAAATAATATTAATAACTGTTGTTAGGATAATAATCTTAGCCATAATTGCTGTTCTTTTTTGAACGAAAAAATAAGTAGTATATAAACTATTTACTGGTAAAATAATAATTAAAAGAGAAAACCATTTCAATAAAGGCACGGCAGTTAAATAAGCAGAGCCATAAGCTAATTTAATTATATAATAAGCTAAAAAATAAGTAAGTATTCCTGCAGAAATTGAAATCAAAGCGATTAAATTTCTTGATTTCTTAAACATTTTTTCAAGAACAGGTCCTTCTAATTTAGAAAAAGTGCTAAATAAAGGAGAAGAAGCAAAACTAAGAATAGAAATTGCAGAACTAACTAAAGCAAAAGCAACACCATAATAAGCAATGAATTGGGATTCAACAAAACGACCTAACATAATAGTATCAATATAACCAAAAAAAATCCCCGAAAGAATTGTTATTGTTAAAGGAAGGATAAATTTTTTCAACCCTTTTACTTTTTTCAAATTTAAATCTTTTGCTTTAACAGATAAAAAAGAAATTTTCTTTTTAGCAAGAATCCAGAAAATTAAAAGAGTAATCAAAGAACAAAGAATAAGAACACAAAAAAGAAGAGCAATAATTATTTTAGCTGAAAGGGCTGTCTTTAACAACAAAAAAATTGCTAAAGGAATAAAACTAAGTTTAAAGAATTGAAGAAGAATTTCTTTAATTAAAGTCCTTTTAAAATCCCCAACTGCATGAAAGATTATTTCTAAAAATTCCAAAAACCCAAGTATTGGAAGATAAATTGCTCCAACTAAAAGAGCATAAAAAATTGGTTTTTGATAAAAAATTTCAGAAACAAAATAACTTAAAATTAATAAAATTACAGATGCAAAAATTAGTAAATAAACTTTCCATTTCAATAACTTTTTAACATATCCTTTAGCCTCGGCATCTTTTCCTTTTGAAGTTAATTTTGCTACAAAGACGAATAATGCAGAACCAATACCAAAATCACTTAAAATAGAAAACATAATGATTGTTGATAAAGCCAAAGTATAAAGCCCCATTAATTCTGGCATTAATAACCTAGCAACCACTATAGTAAATAAAAATGAGCTAATCTTAATTATTAAATTTTGAGCTAATTGATAACTAGAATTTTTCATTGCTTGCCCAGTGTTTCCAGAAAAATCTCTTTTTTTAAATCTTTGAAAAATGTTCTTAAAAGTGCTTTGAGTTTCATTAAAATAATCCATAAAATAAAAAGAAGAATTTTATTTTTAAAGCTAATCTATTTTACCTAACCCTCAATTCTCTTCACCATATCTGAAAAAGCAGGACGGGTGATGAGAACTCCTGTTGTGATTCCAATTATTGTTGTGATTGCAAAACCTTTTAACAAACCTGCGCCTGCCCACAAAAGAGGAAGGAGGGCGACGAGTGCTGTGAAATATGCGCCAAGAATAATTGAAAAAGCTCGTTTTAATCTTTGTTTTAAACTTATGAATTCTTTTTGCCGGGATTCGTCTAAAATAATTATTTGGCTATCTATTCCGGTTCCAATTGTTGCGAGAATTCCTGCAATACTTGGGAGGTCTAAGTTCCATTCAACTAACGAAGCAATTCCAAGAATAATGACAATTTCAGAAATGCTGGTTATTAACAAAGCAATTGAAGATTTGAAATTTTTATATCTTATAAAAATAATAATTCCTACTGCAAGAAGTGCGATTAGCCCTGCTATTAAAATTGATTTGGAAAATTCTTCCCCAAGTGTTGGGGAAATTGTGTCGAGTTTAACTATCTCTAATTTGTAAGGTAAACTTCCTGTAATTAAAATTGTTTGAAGATTTTGCATTGACTTTTGAGCAGCTTCATAAGCATCTGGTTCTGTTTCTCCTGAACCAGAACCTGAAATTGCAATTTGAGTTGTAACCTGGCCTTTAAGAGATTCACCTATTAATAAACTATCAACAAGTTTGTCGTCGACATAAAGATCTAATTTTTCAGAAAGATAATTTCCATCAGAAGTTGAATTAACTTCTAATTTGTCTGTGATCTCTGCGTGTTTTTTTGCAGCTTCTCCACTTAAGGTTACTATAAAACTAAATTTGCAGGCATATCCTTCATTTGACTTTCCACATCTTTCTATTCTTGCATTTTGTGCATCTCTTCCAACAGAAGCAATATCTCTTTCTCCTCCGATAAAAACAGTTTTGTTTGCGATTTTCGCTTCGAACTTTCCTTGTTCTGAAATAAGTTTTTCTAAATCTGCCAGTGTTGCTCCTGCGATTTCTATTAAAATATAATTATCTCCTGAAAGATCTGAAACAGAACGGATGTTCATGTCTGCAATTCCGTAAACATTTAACCTATTTCTTATAACGTCGACAAGTTCGGTTATTTCGCTTGCGGAAAGCTTTTTGTTTTCTGCCTGAACCAATGCACGAGAACCTCCAACAAGATCTAATCCCATTTTTAAGTTAGTCATAGGAATATCTGAAACAATTATTTGTGGCGTCTGATTATCATATAAAATAAATTCTTCTTGTTTTGTTTGAATTGTTGTTTTAATTTTTTCTTCAGAAGGAAATTTTTCTTGAATTATTTTTGTGAAATCTTCAAAAGAATCTACTTTTTTTGAATCAATAGAAATGATTACTTGACCTGAACGCAATCCTTGTTCAAATGCTATTGAATTTGATTCTACACTTTTTATTAAAACTCCTTTTTGTGAAAATGTTGGAGGCATCCCGAAAATTGATAGCAAAGATAAAGCCAAGACAATTATTAAAAGCCAAATTTTCCAAGTTAATTTTTGTTTCATTTTTTCTTCTGCACGTACCATTTAAGTATTGAAACATTTGTTATCCAAGTATTAAGAAGGTCAAAAACTAACCCTATAACAAGAATTGTAAATATTTGCGTTAAAACTGATGAAAAAGATTTCACAACAATTAAAGCAACTCCAACAGCAATAATAGAAGTTAAAGTCATTGTGATTCCTGTTTTAAATGCACTAAAAATTCTGCTGTTCAAAGAACCTTCGTTTCTTTTTAGAATTCTTGTTGTCAGTAAAATATCTGTATCAACAGAATAACCAATTAACATTAAAAACGCAATAATTCCTGCAGAAGACATTTTGATTCCTAAAATATTTGCAAGAACAAGGGTCATTAAAATATCTGCAAAAGCAGAAATAATTACTGCTATCGAAGGAATTGCTGTTCTAAAAATTATAAACACAACAATTGCCATAAAAATAAATGCAAACAAAATTGCAATTAAAAGTTGGTTGTAAAAATTTTTGCTAAGTGAAGCACCTGTAAACTGAAAATCGCTATTTATTCCGTCTTTAAGTTCATAACCTAATGATTTTTCTAAAACTTGCTTTGCTTCTTGAGTTGGGGATTTTGTTTTTATTTCAATTGCTTTTTGCTCTCCTGTAAACAAACTGTAAATTTCTCTTGTGTCTACATCTTCTAATTGATTTGAAATTTCCTGCTCTAATTCAGCAGAACTAATTTTTTCATAAATGGTTACAGAAGTTCCTCCTGTCAATGAAATGTCCTTGTAAATAAAATCGTGATTATTTGAATAAAAAATTCCCATATAAACAAAAGAAAAAAGTAAAAGCAAAATTGGAACTAAAAGTAACAACTTGTAATATTTATCATGCCATTGTTTTTTTTGTGTTGTTTCTTGTTCCATTTTTAAATGCGCAGGCCGGGATTCGTGGATCACTTTGTTCTCCGTCGTCCGCTATTGGATATTTGAATCGAACGAAACCCGAGGGTTCTCATCCAATTATGCGCAGGCCGGGATTCGAACCCGGGTCAACTGGTCTCTTCAAAAATAATTATGGAAGCCAGTTATATTACCACTATACTACCCACGCACATATTAAATATTCAGGGGGTAGTTTTAAAGTTTACGCACACATTAATTTAAACGCACCTGGTAGGATTTTCACGCGAGAGCACATCTCTCTACTCAATCATTGAAAAGTCGTTATTGATAAAAACTTTTGTCGCTGTTCAATAATCTCGCTCTTTGTTGGTTGAATAAACTTAAACCTATTTGTTCAAATCCTGAACGCACCTGGTAGGATTTGAACCTACGACTTCTTCCTTTCTGCGGAATCAAGTTCCTTGGAACGTAAAACAAGTATTTTCCGTAGGAGGGAAGCGCTCTAATCCAAGCTGAGCTACAGGTGCATGTGGGTGAAAGGATTCGAACCCTCGTAGGCACTAAGCCACTAGAGCCTTAATCTAGCCCGTTTGACCACTCCGGCACACCCACCTATTTTTAGGATATTTTAAGCATATAAAAAGTTTTATAAACAAGGATATTTTTGAATTTTTGAAGACAGTCATAATAGGTTGGAAACACCTGTTCTCTTTCCGAACACAGAAGTTAAGCTTCCTATGTTGATGTCAGTAGTGGCTCGCAAGCTGCCAAAACACCAAACTGTCTTTCACTATTTTTTTAAAGTATTATTTCTTTAGGAAGTTATGAAATTAAAAATTTCTAAAAAAGAATCTGAAAAAAAAATCAATGAATTCTTTTCTAATATAAAAAATAAAACTTCTAAAGAGATTAAGAAAATAAAAAAACTTGCCATGAATAAAAAAATTCCTTTAAAGGAAAAAAGAAAATTATTTTGTAAAAAATGTTTAACTGCTTTTTCTGGAAAAGAAAAAATTAGAATTAAAAATCAAAGAAAATCTGTTGTTTGTGGAAATTGCGGGGTTGTTAATAGGTGGGGGATTGGTTAAAGAATTCCTTCTATATTTTTATATAAAACATTTTCTAAATCTTCTTTAGGCAATTCTAAAAGAGATAATCTAAAATATATATTCCAAACTATATATTAAAGTGTATAATAGAATTAACTCTTATTAAACTTCCCAACAAGTTCGATTGAATCTTCTTGACCAAGGAAAACAGATCTACAACAGAATCTTTCTAAACCTAATTCATCTAAAACTTTTTTTGCGTTTTCTCCTTCTGCTGTTCGTTTTTTAAATTCTTCCCACAAGTGACCAATTGGTTTCCCGCATGAAAAACATCTAACTGGTATTATCATGTTATTATTTCTATTGTTTTGTTTTTAAAGTTTGTTGTTTAAGGTCTAAAAAACCAGGAAAATATACCCCACTTGAAACTAATTAAATTTATATAAGCATAAAAACATTTAAAAATGAGGTGAGGGACCTCAGAACCTTATTCTGAGAATAAAATGCAATGCAAACAATAATAGAGTTAAACAAGGTTCATAGAAATTTTGAAATGGGAGAAAGTGTTGTCCATGCCTTAAGTGGAATTAGTGTAAAAATAAACAAAGGAGATTTTATTGTAATTCTTGGGCCAAGTGGTTCTGGAAAAAGCACTTTAATGAATATGGTTGGTGCGTTAGATTTAGCTTCTGAAGGAGAAATTTATCTTGATGGCCAAGATATAGAAAATTCAGATGAATCTGAATTAGCCCAGATTAGAGGAAGCAAAATTGGTTTTGTTTTTCAGAGCTTTAATTTAATTCCAACTTTAACTGCTTTAGAAAATATTGCACTTCCAATGATGTTTCACGGAATTGAAAAGAAAGAAAGAATAAAAAGGGCTGAAAAAATATTAAAATCTGTTAAACTTGAGCATAGAAGAACCCATTTGCCAAACGAATTATCTGGTGGGGAAAGACAAAGAGTTGCGATTGGCAGGGCACTTGCAAATGACCCAGAAGTTATTCTTGCAGACGAACCAACAGGAAATCTTGATACAAAAACAGGTGGCGAAATTATGAAATTATTTACAAATTTAAATAAAAAAGGAAAAACAATAATTCTTGTTACACATGATTTAAATCTTGTAAAGCATGCACGGAAAGTTTTAAAAATACAAGATGGAAAGATAATTTCAAGCAGGGGTTTCAAAAAATGAACACAAAAACAATTTTCGTGGTTTGCATGCTTTTGGTTGGCTTGAGTTTAGTGTCTGCTGTTTCTATAAAAGATGTTTCAAGTTCTCCAAGCGAAGTTGCACCAGGGGAAGTTGTTAGTGTTACAATTAAAATTGAAAATATATTTGAAGATGATATTTATAATTTAAATGTAAAATTAGATTTGACATCTGTACCTTTTGCACCTTATCAATCAAGTTCTGAAAAATTTGTTGAAGGACTTGAAGAAGATGAAGAAGAAAAATTTACTTTCAAATTAATTGCTTTGCCTTCAACTTCTTCTGGAATTTACAAGGTTCCTGTTCAAATAGATTATAAAGATGAAGATGGAAACGCTTCAACAAAAACAGAACTAATCAGTATTATTATTAATGCAGAACCTGAATTAAAAATTTCTGTTGAAGATTCCTTTGTTTTAATAAAAGGTAGTGAAAATAGTTTTTCATTAAAAATCATTAATTCTGGTTTAGCAGATGTGAAATTTGTTTATTTTTCTGTAAATGATGTTAAAGGAATAAATTTTCTTTCTGAAAAAGAAAAATATATTGGAGACCTTGATAGTGATGATTATGATTCTGTAGATTATAGAATTTATCTTGATAACAATGCTCAAAGCACTATTAATCTTCCTATAACATTGAAATTTAGAGATGCTACAAACCAAGAATTCACAGAAACAAAAACAGTTATACTGAGAACATATTCCTTAAAAGAAGCCCAAGCATTAGGGCTTACAAAAAAATCAAATTATACTTGGCCTATTGTAGGGGTTCTTCTTGTTGGAGGGTATTTTATTAAAAAATATTTAAAAAAGAGAAAGAAAAAATTAAAAGCAAAGGGAAACTAAATGAAAGATTATTTTTTTCTTGCATTTTATAATTTAAAAAGAAGGCAACTTAGGTCTTGGCTAACAATGATTGGAATTTTTATTGGAATTGCTGCTGTTGTTGCTTTAATTTCTCTGGGCCAGGGATTGCAAAGTTACATAGGAGAAGAATTTGAAAAATTAGGAAGTGATAAAATTATTATCCAGCCAAAAGGGGGCATGGGTGTTCCTGGTTCTGTGAGCAGTAAATCATTAATATTGACAAGTGCTGATTTAAAAATAATTGAAAATTCTCGTGGAGTAGAGTGGGTAGCAGGTTATTTAATGAAGCAAACTCAAACAAAATATAAAGAGGAATTAGAGGTGGGCTATGTAACAGGAATAGAATCAGAAGATCTTGATTTTTTTATAGAAATAAATAGTTTGAAAATTGTAGAAGGCAGAACATTAAAACAAGGCGACAAATATAAGGTTGTTGTAGGATATAATCATGCTCATGGAGACATCTGGGAAAAGGAATTAGGTGTTGGGAATACAATGGAAATTGAAGGCAGGGAATTCCGAGTTGTGGGTGTTACAGGTAAAATAGGTAATTCAATGGATGATAGTGTTCTTTATGTGCCTAAAGAAACTCTTAAGGAAATATTAAATATTGGAGACGAAGAAAGTTATATTATTGCTAAGGCAGAATTTGGGTTTGATCCTCTTGATGTTGCAGAAACAATCAAAAGAAAATTAAGGCAATTTAGAAATGAAAAAGAAGACCAAGAAACATTTGTTGTTCAAACTTCTGAACAATTATTAAAAACCTTTCAAGGGATTTTTGGAGTTGTTCAAGCAGTTCTTATTGGAATAGCAGGGATTTCTTTAATTGTTGGAGGAATTGGAATTATGAACACAATGTATACTTCTGTTTTAGAAAGAACAAAAGAAATTGGGACAATGAAAGCTGTTGGTGCAAAAAATTCAGATATTTTACAAATCTTTTTATTTGAATCTGGTTTGCTTGGTTTGGTTGGGGGAGCAATTGGAATTGGAATTGGTGTTGGTTTAGGAAAAGCAACAGAATACATTGCAAAAGTTGGACTTGGAACAGATTTTTTGCAAGCAAGATTTCCATGGTATTTAATTGCTGGTGCTTTGACTTTTTCTTTTTTAATTGGAACTCTTTCTGGGGTTTTCCCTGCAATGCAAGCATCTAAATTAAAACCTGCTGATGCTCTCCGTTACGAATAATTATAAAAAGAAAACGAGCGAGAGAGATGAGAAGTATTAGTGAAAATCACACAAATATTTAAAAACTGATTTTTGTTTTTAAGATTTCAAAAGAGGAAATATGACAAAAAAATGTATTTATTGTGGTTCTGAAATTTCGCAAGAAAGTGTGATTGATTTTTGTGAAAAGTGTGGAATTAATTCTTTTGGAAAAAAACTTTTTGAAACAATAAAATCAAATATGGAAAATGCGCGAGACAATGGAGATTTGTGCCACTCGCGAACAAACCCTAATAATTCTACGAATAGTTTTCTTGGATGATAAAAGATAGTTTTTTAAATATAATGTTTTTTGGTAGTTCATGGTTAGACGTAAAAAGATTCGAACAAGGGGGAAGCTTCAACTTAGTAGATACTTTCAAAAATTAAAGCAAGGAGATGTTGTTTCTGTTGTGCCGGAACGTGCACTTCAACCAAGATTTCCAAAGAGCCTTAATGGAAGAACAGGTGTTGTTGAAGAAGAAAGAGGGGGGTCTTATTTAGTAAAAATAAATGACAAAAATAAAGAAAAAACATATATTATTAAGCCAATACATTTAAAAAAAATAAAACAGATTAAAATTAATAAAAATGATAAAAAATAATGAACCATTGAGCATGGCCGAAGCAAGTGCATATGTTGAAAAAAACAGCGATAGTGATACAGATTTAATTGGGTTTTTTAAAAAATTTACAAAACTGAAACCTGAACAAGCTGTTAAATTAAAAAAAGAAATTCAAGAATTGGATTTTGTTAAAATAAATTCAAGACACTTAAGTAAAATAATCGATTTAATGCCTGAAGATAAAGAAGAACTTATAAAAATTTTCGTGGACATTGAATTAAATGAAGATGAAACAAATAAAATACTTAATATTATTAAAAAATATAAATAAAGAAAATGATAAAAGAAGAATATGCAATAATATTAGAATATTTACCAAACGGATATCCTCTGGAAGGAAAATTGATGCCTTTAGCACAAGCTATAGGTGAAATAAATTTAACTCTTTTAGAATTGGTTCCACGAAGAGGAATTGATTTAGAGATTGGAGAAAAAGTTTATATTGGCGAGGGTAAACGAGACAAAATTTATTACATCCTTGGTAGACTTAAACGAGAAAAAATGACAGAATCTGCAAAAGAAAGATTGCAAGATTTTTTGAAAAAAATTGTTAAGGAAAACGAAGAAAAATTTGTGGGTTTCTTTAACAAAGCAGATGCAATAAATAAAAGAATTCATCAAATTGAATTAATTCCTGGTTTAGGAAAAAAACATATGCAAGAAATATTAAAACAAAGAAAAGAAAAACCTTTTGAATCTTTTAAAGATTTGAAAAACCGTGTCCAAAATCTTCCAAACCCTGAAAAAGCTATTGAGAAAAGAATTTTTAAGGAGTTGACAGGTCTTGAAAGATATAACTTATTTACAAATTAAAAATGGATGAAAAAGAAAAACAACAACATGAAGAAAGAATTGTAAGAATTTTATCAAAAGATATAGAAGGTAAAATGAAAATTTATGCTGGATTGACAAAAATAAAATGAATCTCTTGGAGTGTTTCAAATGCATTATGCAAAA
>CAZTPM010000004.1:0-23601 GCA_964615065.1 Candidatus Woesearchaeota archaeon | reverse complement strand
TGAAAAAAGAATTTATGAATGGAATTCTAAAAACCCGATTCCGTTGAAAGAAGGTTATCTGAAAGCACAATTAATATGGAGTTACCGAAACAAAATTGTTCTTCCTCCAAATTTTGACAAAGATTATTACAAGGGAATTGGAGTTATCCCAACACCAGAAGAATTGCGTTATAAAAATCCTGTGAATTATGTGGTAAAAAAAAGTTTTCAGAAGGATACTAAAAAAAGAGTTTATAAAAATAATAAATGATTTATAACAAATTTTAAAAACAGCAATTGATTATATATTCCATGAAAAAAAGAGTGTTAATTTTCGTGATGGTTTTTTCTTTGATAGTTAGCATGTCTTTTGCATTTGCAGAAGATGAAGAAGTAAACAAAGTTGTATTAGCTTATGATTGCTTGCAAAATAAAATAAATAATACTTGTGGAGATTTAACATTAGAACAACAGATTTTTTCTTT
This sequence comes from Candidatus Woesearchaeota archaeon, assembly GCA_964615065.1. Taxonomy (GTDB): domain Archaea; phylum Nanobdellota; class Nanobdellia; order Pacearchaeales; family GW2011-AR1; genus JAHILJ01. The sequence goes on along the minus strand of CAZTPM010000004.1, from coordinate 23,137 downwards.
AATGGTTTTAGATGATTGCAAAGCAGAAGTTAAAGAATCTCAAGACGAGAATTATTGTTGGCCAAAAGATAAGTGCGAAACAAAAAAAACAGCTCAGGCAATTTTAGCTTTAGATGCTTCAGGAACAAAAACAGAAAAAGCAGAAGAATGGTTAATGTCGCAGAATAAAACACCAACAGATTTAATTTGGTATTTGCAAGTAGAAAGCCCTGAAGCAACTTCGTGTGAAATTTCTTATGGTTCTTCAACACACACAGTAAATATAGCAGAAGATAAAAAAATAGATTCAAGTGCAGGAAATTGTTTAAGTTTAGCTCAAAGTAATTATTGGCTTGAAATTTATCCTTCATGTTATGATTATGAATTTGAAATAAGTTGTGATAAAGATTTCCAAACAAACTTGCTTTACAAAGAAAGTGATTCTATAACTATTCATGTTTCTCCTGAAACAAGCAGTTCAAGTGAAGGAGGAATAACAAAAGAAAAAATAAACTCGCTTTGTTTTAAACAAGGAAATTCATGTAATTATGAAGCAAGTTTATGGGCGGCTTGGGTTTTAAATTTAAAAGGTTATGATGTTTCAGCATATATGCCTTATTTAATAACACAAACAAAAGATAATGAAAGATATTTACCAGAATCTTTCCTTTTATTATTAGGTGAAGAAAGTTATAAAACAGCCTTATTAGAAAAACAAAAAACCCAAGGATATTGGAGAGCATCAACATCAACTAATGAGTATTATGACACTGCATTAGCACTTCTTCCTCTTTATTCAGAGGAATTATCTGAAAAAGATAAAGCATTAGAATGGCTTTTAGAATCACAAGATTCAGAAGGTTGTTGGCAAGGAAATATAAGAAACACTGCTTTTATTTTATTTTCAGCATGGCCTGAAAAAGGACCAAGTCGGGATAAGGATGGTGATGGAAATGGAGATGATACAGATGTTTCTGCTGATTGTGAAAAAAATGGTGGATTTTGTATGTATCAATCAGAATGTGAGGAAAGTGGGGGAAACGAACTAACATTACTTGATTGCTTTGGTAGCCAAGTTTGTTGTGATACAGAAGTTGTTTTAAAAACTTGTGAAGAAGAAGGAGGAAAAATTTGTGCAGATGATGAAGAGTGTAGTATTTCTACTACTGAAACTTTAGATGAATATTATTGTTGTTTAGGAACTTGTAAAGAAAAACAAGAAGAACCTGAAGAATCAAAATGTAAACAGCAAGGAGGAATTTGTAAGTCTACTTGTAATGAAAGTGAAGAAATAAATTATTTATATAATTGTGAATCTTCAGTAGATAATTGTTGTGTTTCAAAAGAGAGTCCTAAATCAAATTTATTATGGGTTTGGATATTATTAATTTTAATTGTTCTTGTTTCAGTTGGAATTATATTTAGAGATAATTTAAGAAAATTCTGGTTTAGAGCAAAATCAGGTTTTTCAAAATCAAAACCTGGTCCAAGAGGCGAACCTGGATTTTTTCATTCTCCTATGAGAAGACCAGCAACTCCAAGAAGAATTTTTCCACCTTCAGATAATCAAATGAGGAGACTAATGCCAAGAAGACCTTCAAAAGAACTTGATGATGTTCTTGGAAAATTAAAACAAATGGGGAAATAAATGATCAGCAAATTTTTAAAATCAAAGGAATTTAAAACTCTTTTTTTAGGGGGGCTTGCTTTGGTTTATCCTACTTTAATCGGGCGTTTTATTTTTTTAGATTTATTCAAATACATTTCTTCGGAGATTTCCAATAAACTTTATTAACTCTGTTTCTTTTTGTTAATTATGAAAAATAAAATAATTTTTTTGTTAATATTTTTTCTTTTTATTTTGCAATCTGTTTCTGCTGTTGAATTTAATATGAAATCAGAATATGCTCAAGGAGAATCAATTATTGCAGAGATTTCAGGAAATTTTTTAGAACGACTTTCTGAAAATGATGTTTTCTTTTATCGAGGCCATGTAAAAATTCCAATGCAATATGGTTTTGCAAAAATTGAAAATAAATATTATCTTTATGTTTCTCTTTTAGGAAAAACACCTGCAAATTATTCAGTTGTTATTGAAAATGCAAAATACATGCAGGGAGCAAAAAAAACAGAGCAAGCTCTTGTGAAGAATTTTTCAATTTCAGAAAATACAGCAGATTTTTCTCTTGACAAAGGATTTGTTTTTGTAGAAAAAGATTTTTATATTGAAGTTCAAAATTTGCAGGATTCAAATATTGAAGTGAAGATAAAAACTTCAAATGAAACAACTAATTTAGGTTTTTTAGAATCTTTATTTTCTGAGCAAAAATCTGAAAATTCAGTTGAACTTTATTCAGGAGAAATAAAAAAAATAAATTTTGATTTGCAAAGTTTTACAGGTTCTGGAATGCACATAATTGAATTAAGCAGTGAAAATTTAAAATATGAAATTTTAATTTATATTCTTGAAGGAGCAATTGGAAAAACAGGAGAAGAAAAAGAAAAAAGTTTTAGGTTTGAACCAAACGAATTGAATTTTTCAATGCCAACAAATTCAAAAGCATCAAGAATAATTTATTTGTATAATAATGGGGGGGAAAATTTAGAAAACATTTCTTTTTCAATTTCAAATTCATTGGATTCTTATGTTTCTTTTTCAGTAGAAAAAATTGAAGAATTGGTTTCAGAAGAAAGCAGAAAAATAACTTTGGAATTTGTTTCAAATGAGGCAAAATCAATTCAGGGAACATTGAAAGCAAAAACAGATGAACTTGAAACTGAATTAGATATTTATGTTAAATTTTTAGAAAATTATTTAGAAGGAGAAGTAGAAGAAGTAGAAGAAGTTGAAGATCCGTCTAAGATAAAAACCTGTGAAGAACTTGGAGGAATTTTTTGCGAAGAAAATAAGGAATGCAGCAATGAAACTCAATATGCAAAAGATGGAAATTGTTGTTTAGGAACTTGTGAAGAAATTAAGTCAGATAATTCTAGAAAAATAATTGGCTGGATAATTGTTATTGGAATTGTTGTAATTTTAATTTGGTTTTTCAAGTCCAAGGTAAAAATAAAAAACAAGCCAGATTTAATGAAAGTAGCTAAAGGTGGGAAGTGATTCTATTTTATTTCATTCAATAATTCTTCTCCTTTTGAAGTTATTTCATAATATTTGTAAACTCTACTTTTTGGATTTTTGCAAACAATTAACTTTTTATTAAGAAGTTCTGTTATTGTATTAGATACATTTGAAATACTTATTTTGCATTCTTCTGCTATTTGTTTTGGTATTTTTGGTTTTTCTTTAAGACAGGATAAAACTGCTCTTCTTCTTGAACCTTGAATAAAACTAATTAATTCATAATCTTTTTCCATATAACTAAGGAACTATTAATATTTAATTCATTAGTCATTAATCTATTACTAATCTATTACTACATACAAAAAACTTATAAATTAGTTTTCCATATAATAATTATTAAAAATGGCATTTTGTCCTAAGTGTGGTAAGGCAGTAAAAGAAATAGAAAACTTCTGTGAAAATTGTGGGGCAAAACTTCAGGGCTTTTTTGAAGATGTTGAAGAAGAATCTGAAGAAATTATTGAAAAAACAAGTTATAAAGGATTAATTTTATTTATTCTATTTTTGGTTCTTGTTGGATATGTTATTTTAGATATTTGGGCAATGACACAATTAGTTCCTGTGTTAAGTGTTGGAAGTATTGCTACAAGCGTTTTAAATTTTAATGGAAACTATGGATTATCTGAAACTGCTTTAAAGACAACATTAAGAGTAGAAAATCCAACTTTTGTTCCAATTTTGTTTGGGCGAATTTCATATGATGCTGAACATCAGGATACAAAAGTTGCCGAAGGTAAAACAGGATTTTTTATCATTGGTTCTTATTCTCAAAAAGATATGCCTGTAGATTTAACAATATATCCTTTATCTGTTGGTTGGGAAGGATTAAAGAGCCTTTGGAATAAAGTAACTGGGGTAAACGACGAATGGTTAGCAAACGCCTATGTTGATTTTGGAATAACTAAATTTAAAATTGCGAGTGTGAGAAAATGAAAAAATTAGTTTTGTTTTTGGTTGTGGGAATGTTTTTGATTAGTGGAGTTTGGGCTGAGAGTTGTGAAGTTGCAAGACCTTATTATGGTTCAGTAAATTGTAAAGAATTAGGAAGTTGGTCTAATGAAATTTTAAAATCTGATGGACAAAGTTGGGTTTGTGAAGTTCCTAATTGTAAAATAACTGGAATGAATATGGATGACTTTGGATGTACTGGTTTTGGGACTACTTCAAGATTAAATATAAAAATAAATGGCGTGCCAAAAATTGAATGTTCAAATACCTTCGGAAATGATTTAAGCATAGAGTGTCAAGAAAAAGGATTAGACAATTATGGATTAGTGGAAGGAGATGTTGTTCAAATAGATTTTAGTTGCAATCTTGGAGAACCTGAAGACAATCCTCAAATAGGGTTTAAGTATAAGACAATTGCTTTACAAATGCACTATGATTCTGGAGAAAATTTTCAAGCAGGAACAGAATTTTGTCAAGTTAATTCAATTTGGAATATTTATGGAGGAAAACAACTTAATAATAATGATGTTTTAAAATCAATGAGTATATCTGGAAGCAACGAATTTAGTAGTGATAAAGGTCTTTCAAGTATCCCTTCAGAAAATCCTATTTTAGAACCAAAACAATTGAAAGTAGGTCAAGGATATTGGTTTATTTATGAATGGGTTACTCGACCAGAATTAAATGTTAAAGATTATCAAGGAGTGAAAGTTTGGTGTAATTCTATAGACAAATCATTAACAAAACTTGAACAATTAACAACGACTGGAAATAAGTGTTATTTAATTCCAGCACAAAGATTGTCTCAACAAGTAGAATGTTGTTCCTCTGGAGAATGTACTGGAATTTATAATGACCAAGATATTTATTGCACAGATGATTTTAAATGTGGGTATACTAAAAGTTGCGAGTTTGATTATGATTGTAGTTCGATTAGTTCTTCTTGCGAATCTACAAATGGGAAATATAATCTAATAAGTTCAATTTGTGATAAAAATAAATTAGATGATTATGGAAAAGGCAAATGCGTAAGTACAAAAGAAGAAGTTAAATGTTGTAATGGAAATGATGGTGGAGTAAATAGTTGTGGTTCAGAACAATATTGTGATTATGAAGAAGGGTGCAAAGGAGTCTTTAGAGATTGCCCATCAAATTCCTGTTGCTTATCAGGAGGGGATTACAAAGAAAAAATTTGTGATGTTGGTCAATGTTGCACTTCCCAAGGTTCTTTTATTGGTCTTTGTGCAGAAGATTGCTCAAAATTAGATTCAGAAGATTTAGATAGCCTTTCTTCTTCAGGAAACCTTTCTCCTTCGAAATCAGGAAGTTCAACAGGAAAAACAATTTTAATTATATTTTTAATTCTTATTGTAGGTTCAGCAGGATTTTTTATTTACGCAAAAAATAAAGAAAAGAAAAAAAGATTAAAACAAAAAGTAAAAAAAGAAATTCAAGGTCATTCTAAAAAATGTAGAAAATGTAGAAAATGTGGAAGTTTAATATCTCCAAAGAGTAAGTTTTGCACAAAATGTGGCAGAAGAGTTTAATCCTTTTTTTTCCCAGCTTTCTTTTTCTCCTTCTTCATATCCATAACTTCTTTAAGTTTGTTTTCAAGAATTATTTTTTCATTTTGAAGAATTCTCGCAACTTCATCATAACTATGCAATCTCCTTGTTAATTCACTTAGGATTTCACTCCAACCATTATTTGTTAAAGCAATTAGTTCAGGAGAGATAATTTCAATATGTGCAGGCATATATTTGAACATTAACATTGCAAGGTAAAGAACTTCTTCAACTTCGACTTCGACTTCTGCATGAGTTGCATAAAATTCTTTTGAATCTTTCATAAAAATAGGTTCTGCAATTTTTTTAGAAATAACTTCTGTCTTTTTTTCTTCACCTATTTTTTTAATCATTTCCTCTAATGTTGAAACAAGGTGCTCAGCAGGTCTTCCAATTATTTCTAAAATCATTACTACACGAATTCCTGATGTTTCTTTAGTCATTTTAAAAATTTCCTATTTTTACTATTATAGTTTTCTTTACCATTGTTCTTTTGGAGTTTTCTACCAACGTAGTTTCTTTTTCAAAAGAAACCCGTTTTGAAAAGAAAAACACATTATCTGAACTCATTTTTCTTAATTTTTCTTTTTTTTAAAATAAACAAAAAACAAATCAAAACACAGAAAATCCCTATACCGTATTTTGAATATTTGTTTTTGTCTAAAATTTCCGAACCATCCTCTGTTTTTATATTTTTTGGATTTAATTCAATAGTTGAAATTTCAGTGTTTTTTATCCCAGCACCAGTTATTTCAATTTCTTCTATATTTTCTTGTTGTTCTTTTTCAATTTCTTCTTTGTTTTCTTCTTCATTTTCACAAAGGTTTTCTTCGCCTTTTGTGTTTTCCTCAAAAATCCATTCTCCTGAACAATATTGAGAAGTCTTGGCATTATTTTGAGCATCATAATCTAAAGAAGTTTCATCAATTAATTCTTCACCTTTGTATAAAAATATTTTTTCATCTTTATTATCTAACCATTGTTTTTCAAAAGTGTAAACAAAATATTCTTCAAAACTTCCGCTCAATTCAATTTCCCCTCCATCTCCGTTGATTAATTTATATCCTGTCAAATCAATTTTATCCCAATGATAAAGTTCAACCCATTCATTTCCAGAATCATCTCCTTCAGGATTTAATTCAAATTCGTTAATTCTCAATGCAGAAACAAAACAAATGGAAAATACAATTAGTAAAAACACAACTTTTTTATTCATATTATAAAAAGATAAAATAAGTATTTAGGTTTTATTGTGATGCTTTGATACTTGCTCAGCTTTACCTCCCTTAAATTTGTCACTCCTAAACTCGCAAATTGATAAATTTAATATTCTATCAAGTCTAATATTATATAGTTTCTTAGTTGTAACTGAAACTTTAGTGCATTGATTTTTTCTTAAGTGAAAAACTTTGGAAACTTCTCCTTAAAATCCAAATATTCTATATTTGTTTTTCTTCCTTGTTTCAGGGCTTTTGCAATTAAGATTTTAGAAAAGATTTCATTTTTCAAATACCAAGCACATTTTTCTTTTTCTACTTTTGAAAGAGTTCCGTTTAGTTTAGATTCAACACCAATAACTTCATAATTTTTATCTAGTTTTTTAAACGCAATAAAATCTGGAAAACCTGTTCCAACAACAAGCATTTTTTTAAAAGGATTATATTTTCTTTTTGCTTTCACGATTTTGTTTTCTTCTAAATCAACATTGTTTGTCCATTTGTCCATAATCCATCCTTGTGATTCAAGTTCTGTTCTTACTTTTAATTCAAATTTCGCACCTTGTGCACGGGATTGTTTTCCTTTTTTTATATTAGGTTTATACTTAGATTTTCGAGTTCCATTTTCCCAAGAGGTTTCATAATTCGTAGGGTCTCCTGCTTTTCTAATTTCTTCCATGAATTTTTCCTTATGTTCTTTTTTGATTCTTTGCATGAAAAAATAAATGATTAGAACTATTTAAAATTACGTTCGCTTTGCTCACGATTAGTTGTTTAGTTTCAGACCTTGTCAAGAAACTTCACTAAAATCTATTAAGTAAAAATCAATCTAAAATAAAATGTAAATTATGAACCCTTTAACAAAAAACCATAAGTTATTTATTAATAATTTTAAATTAATCCTCGCGTCAGCAAGCTATTTTTTCACAAATCTCTCTCTCGCAATTAAATCACAGTCAGCATTTTCCATCATGCCTGAACCTGCAACTCTTACAGCCCGGTAACCTGATTCTGTAATCTTCTTGTAAAGTTCTCTTTCAATATTTGAACCTTTTGCTTTGTTTTTTGGCATTTTTAATTTATAGACCCCCAAACTAATTCTATACTTTTTTGATAAACTTTTGATATATCTTTACCTATTAATCTTATGAATAGCATTGGATTAGACCAAATCCCAAGCACTACTTTATTACCATAAATCCAGTAACTGGCACAGCCTAAATTTTCTCCTGGCATTTTTTTTAAGTTGTAATTCTTTCCCTTCACTGGTTTAATTCCTTCTAAGTATAAAATCTTTGTTTTAATCTTGTATCTTTCTTTTTCTTTAAGGAACCTTTTAATAAAAAATTCTGGGATTTGTTTATTAAGATAATCAATGTCAGGTCCATTAAATATCCAGATATCTTTTTTTGTATTTACCATATCATTCATAATTGTTTTTAGTCCTCCAACCCCCTCAAAAACTTCAATAATTGGTTTTATTTTTTTTGATTCATATATTTTATTCAAATCTGGAAGAACACTTAACAGATTTTTTTCTTTATCTTTTAAGATACTATATAATACATTTGGAGAATTGGGCTTGAAATATTTTTTATTATTTTTAATAATAGTAGTTGTTAAACCTTTCTCACATAATTTTTTGATAATATCATAAATATTTGGGCGTGAGATTTTTGAATGATTTGCAATTTCATAAATTGTAGCTTCACCTAATTTAATCAGAATCAAATAAATCTCAGATTCGTTTTCTGTTAATCCAGTTTCTTTCAAAACATCTTTATTTCTCATAAAATTCCTAAAAATTCTTTAGTTTATAAATATTTTGTATACTTTTATACGAATAAGATTTAATTAGTCCTATTTCTTGCTGATAACATGAATAAAATAAAGATATATCAAGATAGGGAGGAAATTAAAAGAGCTTTAGCAGAAGTTTACAGAAAATTAAAAGAGGGCAATCCTTTATACCACAACACTGGCACTACTGGTGATTTAATGTTTAAGCAGAGATTAATTGATGACAATTATCTAAATGAAAGAAAGAAGAATGCAGTTGGAATACCAGCTGGCTTATTTATAATTGCGGATTCACTTTATGTTGGTGTTATAAGTGTAGGAAGAGAAAAACAATTAATTTTGGAAATTGAAGATAAAGGGCTTGTTAAAAAAATCAAAGAAGAGGTCTTGGGAATTAAAGGAGTTGATGAAAATAAATTAAAGAAACTCGGTTTTGTTCCAGACCAAAATATAGAGAGTTGTTGTTTCTAAACTTTTAGTTAAAAATGATAGAAGATAAATTATTTCATGGGATACCTGCGGTTTCTCATAAAGGAAAGTATATTATTTTTTCTCCCTATGCTAATAAGACGATTTCTGTAAACAGGGACGAGATAGAATCTTCTTTACTTTTCAAACAATTAAAAGAATTTAATTTTTTCGGCAAACCACAAAGAAAGGAGAAAGATGGTGATGTTAAAATTACTCTTTTTCTTACAGAAAAATGTAATATGGGTTGTGTTTATTGTTTTGGATCTCCTGGGAAAAAAGGAAACAGATTAGAGAAAGAACTTGCTTTGGATTTTTTAGAAAATCAAATAAAAAAATACCCTGAAAAAAATTTTAATATTCATTTTTTTGGAGGAGAGCCTATTTTAGAACTCTCTTTAATAAGAGAAACTATTAAGTTTCTTAAAGAAAAAAATATTAAAACTCAATATAGGATTAGTACTAACGGAATTATCTCTCAAAAAAATTTAGATTTTTTAATAAATAATAATTTTAGATTTAATATTTCTTGTGATGGGCCAGCATATATTCAAAATAAGCAAAGACCCCTTGGAAACAAAGGAGATTCTTCTCCTTATGTTGAAAAAACAATTAAATATCTTTTGCATAAGAATGCTGATTTTAAAACTAAATCTGTGATTACCTCTTTTTCTACCCACGAAATGCCAAATATTGTTTCTTACTTATCTGATTTAGGTGTGAAGAATATTCGTTTAGAACCTGTTATTCTTCAAGGAAGAGCTAAAGAGTCTAATCTTAAATCAGTTAATCCAAAAGAATTTGTAAAATATTTCTTCAAAGCAGTTGATGTTGCACAAAAAAAAGGAAGCTATATTTCTAATTGGAGTTATAGAAATATTTTAGAACCAAAGGATTATTTTTGTACCACATTTAAGGGCAATAGAATAGTTCTCCATCCAAAAGGATTTATTAATAAGTGTTACCAAGATACTAGTGAAGGCTCTCGTTCTAATCTTGGTTCATTCACCAATAAAAAATTATCTCTTGATAATAATAAAATTTCTTTTTTACAAGCGCTTTCTGTGGAAAAAATGAAAGATTGTCAAGCCTGTTTTACTAAATATATTTGTTCTGGAGGTTGTTATTCTGAAAATTATCTTGTTAATAAAGATTTTTATAAACCAGTAAAAGAAAAGTGTGAATTAACTAAAGGATTGTTAAGAAACCTTATTATCCGAATGCATGAAAAGTTGTAGGGTTTTTTTCACAAGTCTCTCCCCTGCAAAGTTCGCCTTTTGTTTGCTTGAGCTCTCTTTATTGCATTAACCAAAAGGTCTTCAACTTTTCTTTCCAATGCTATTTCAACTTCGTCCGCAACACTTGAAATAGAATTTTCCTTATCAAGTTCTTTCACAATTTTTCTAATGTTTGATTTTATTATTAAGGGCATTGTTTATTGAGGAGAGTAGAGTTTTTAAAATTTGTTTTGTTGAATAGTTTATGAAGAAATTAAACGAAGAAACAATTAGAGAAATTCAGGAAGCAAGAAAAAGAATTAGAAGAGGAAAGTTTTATCCTGAATACTAAGCTGAAAAATTTTGTTTTCTACAGAGCATTCTTCCTTACCTTTTAGTTTTATTCAGGTTTCATTAAAGGAAAAATCTGGCATTCTCTTGCTGTTTTATCAACCAAATATGAAAAAAATCTTTCAGATAAGCCAAAACCACATGTTGGGGGCATTCCATATTTCAAGGCCTCCACAAAATCTTTGTCATGTTCTTGTGCTTCGGCATCTCCTTGTTCTTTTAATTTTTTCTGTCTTTCAAATCTTTCTTCTTGATCAAGAGGATCATTTAATTCAGAATATCCATTACCCATTTCACTTCCTGCAATTATAATTTGGAATTGTTGAACTTTTCTGTTGTCTTTCAAATTTCTTTTTGCTAAAGGTGAAACTTCTACAGGTTGACCAACTAAAAACCCAGGCCCAGAAAGTTTTTTCCTACAATATTTCCAAAGAACATCAACAAGCTTCCACTTGTCAACATTTGGGTCAAATTCTAATTTAAGTTCTTCTAATTTTTTTTCAAGTTCTTTTTTTGAAACAGAATAAATATTAATTTTTGTATATTTTTGTATAATTTTTTCATAATCATAAATTTCCCATTCTTTTCCTAAATCCACTTCATAACCTCTTGTTTTGAATTTTAATTTTCCTAAAACTTCTTTTGCAACTTTTTTATACATTTCTTGAACAAGTTTCATTCCATCTTTGTTATTTGCATATGCCCAATAAAATTCCATTTGAGTATAATCTTGCAAATGTTCTGTGTCCATTCCTTCGTTTCTGAATTGTCGTCCAATTTCAAAAGTTTTTTCAAAACCTGCAATCATTAATTTTTTCTGCCAAAGTTCCCCCATTGAAATTCTTAAATAAACATCAATGTCTAATGCATTTTGGTGTGTTTTGAAAGGTGTTGCAGAAGCCCCACCAGCAGAAGATTCTAAAACAGGAGTTTCAACTTCTGTAAATCCTCTTTTTTTTAAAAACTCTCTAATCGTACCCCAAAATTTTTCCTTTTTCAAAAATAAATCTTGAACTTCAGGGTTCATTAAAATATCTAAATATCTTTTCCTTAATCTATCTTCTTCGTCTTTTATTCCATGCCATTTTTCTGGCAAAGGCAGGATTGATTTTGACAATAATTCTATTTTCTCAACCAAGATAGAAATTTCCCCTGTTTTTGTTTTAATTATTTTTCCATTAATTCCTACAAAATCTCCAACATCTAAATATTTTTTAAAAAATTTCATTGCCTTTTCCGGAGTTTTTCCATCTTGCAAAACAAGTTGGATTTTTCCAAACTGGTCTTTTATTTCTGAAAAAATTAATTTCCCAATTTTTCTTTTTGCCATTAATCGTCCAGCAGTTTGCACAGAACTATTTAATTTTGATTTCAGGCATTCTCCACAATTTTGTTTTTTATTAAATTTGTTTGGATAAGGATTAATTCCATTTTCTTTCAACTCTTTCAACTTTCTGATTCTTTCATTTATTATTTGTTGTTCTCTTCCCATGTTTCTTTATAGATTTTTTATTTTATAAATTATATATGTAACACCTTAAATGTTTTAAAATCTTGGAATTTTTCTTCTTTGGTTTCGACTTTTCTAATTTGCGCATGTTTTGGTCCTTTTTTACAAAGTTCAATCATTTTGTTTACATCTTCTGAATTTCCTTCAAGGAAAATTTCAATTCTACCGTCCTCTAAATTCCGCACAAAACCCTTTACATTATGACGTTCTGCATTTTCTTTGGCAAAATTCCTAAAGAAAATCCCCTGCACAGTTCCTGTAATATAAATTCTAAGTGATTTCTTCATAAAATAATAAAGAGAAAGAGTTTATAATTTTTTAGTTTAATTTAGATTCCCCGATAGTCCAACTCATTATTTACAACTGCAACTGTTTGAGAAGCAAAATATGTTTTGTTTCCAATTGAAATAGGGGTTGCAATTTTCTTTAATCGTTTTAATTCTTTTTTTGGAAAACCATCTTGATCACCTAAAACAAATACGCAGTTCTCTGGAATTTTTGCTTTTCGAATGTCTTCTCCTTTTTTATCTAATAAAAAGATTTCATTTTCATTTGCAAGTTCTTCAATAATTTTTAAAAAACTTTTTTTTTCAACAAAGCAACCAGGAAAAACCTCTTTTTTCTCTCCTTGTTTATATTTGTAAAGAATTTTTTTAATCAAAGTTCCAATATCTTTCTTTGAAATGTCCAATCCATTTTTAACTTGAATTTCAATGTGCTTTGGTGGGTCAGGCATTCCATAAAAAATAAAATGAAATTTTACATTTTGCCTTTTTCCGTGCGAAAGAAAAATACCTTGAATAAAACTATGAATTGCAATGTCTATTCTTCCTGCCTTCATTAAATCATTTTTTGATAAAGCCTTGCCAGATGTTACTGCTTTTGAAGAAAAATATATGAAATGTCGTGTCATAAGAGAGAAAAAGAAGAAGAAGTTATAAGGTTATTGTTTCAAAGATTGCATAACAAACTTTGGTTTTGCAAAACTATCTCTCTCTACAACTTCATACATCCCAACAAATTTATTTTCACAAAAGATAGAAACAATTTCTCCAGCTTTTCTTTTTTCCTGTTTGATTAAATCTTCTTTTTGAATGTTTTTTCCTGTAAAAATTTGTTTTAAATTCTTTGATTTTATTTTAACAACAGGATAAATTTTTTTAATAGCTTCTTCAGCAGGAACAATTATCTTTTCTAATTCTTTTTCATTTTCACAGGCTTTTTCAAAGTCATAAAGATCAATCGAAGTTTCTTCTGAAAAAATTCCTGCACAAATTCTTCTTAGTTCAAGCATGTGCGCACCAATCCCTAACTCTTTTCCTAAATCATGAATAAGTTTTCTAATATAGGTTCCGCCTTGGCATTTTACTCTAAACAAAATATTTTTTTCATGTTTTTCCAAAAGCTCAAAACTTTTTATTTCTCTTTGCCGTTCCACTCTTTTGACGCGAGATTTTACAGGAGGAAGCTGGGTAATTTCTCCAAGAAACTTTTTTTCAATAATTTCTTCAACTTTTTTTAAATCAATATCTTCATGAATTTTCATAACCCCAATGTATTCTTTGTCATGCCCAATAAAATATCCTGTAAGTTTACAAGCTCGGTTCAAGGCAATTGGTAAAACTCCTGTAACTTTTGGGTCAAGTGTTCCAAAATGTGATGTCTTTCTAAGCCCTAATTTTTTTCTGACAAAATCAGAAATATTAAATGAGGTTGGCCCGCTTGGTTTGTTTATATTTAGGATTCCGAATTCAAGAAGTTGTTTAAGTTTAGGGTTCATGAAATAAAGAAAGAATTGGGGTTTTTAAGAATTCTTTTTTTGTGAGTTCCAAGAACTTTCTTAATATCCAACCCCTTCTTTTGAGAATAATTGCACATTTTCTTCTTCATAGTTTTCTCAAATCACATAATAATCAATTCATAGAACATTAGTTAATTTATGTTATAGTAAGCAATAATATTTTTAATAGCTTGTGCCCAAACTTCTGGAGTCTTATTGGATTGCTCTTGAATCCCTACAACTCTACTTTTTAGATTTTCGCCTATATTTAAAATTTTCTTATGGACTTTATCAGGTACCTCACTCTCAGTATTATAATATAAGAGTGTAGGAACATCTCCTATCGCAACCTCTTTTTCAGAGATTAAACTTAATGCCAAATATTTTCCAAGATTATCTAGAGTATGAACCCTTGTAACAATACCATAAGGAATGCCCATCTCTTTAGCTTTCAAAACTACTGGAATTGATTCTATCATTGCACTTGATTCAGGATTTAACCAAGATTCAATTTCTTTATTGAATTTCTTGTAAGCATAATTCATACTCTCTTTTGAAACAAGCTTATTATACCTATTTTTAATGTTACTTGAATCAATTACCTCTGTAGTATATTTTTTAACCAAATCACAAACAATCTCATTAGCTTTATCAAAATCAAATCCTTCAAATTTATCAGAAAAATCTATTTTAGGCAAATTCTTTCCAGCAAAAATATTTATATCACTTACTAGCATACCATATTTTTTAGTTTTAATTTCTTCTAAAGCATCTACTACATTGTCAACTACAGTAATGTTTACATTATAATCTGCACCTAAATAGCCTTGTGCATCTTTTGCATTCTGTTTATAATCCTCATCATCTTCAACGACAAGTATTTCTAAAAGTTTTTTATTTTCTTTTACCATTTTAATTACTTCCTTTAGATAAGTATAACATAATTAGTATTTAAAAACCTTTTGGTTATTAATTACTTAATAATGACAAAGGAGGATTACAGTTGATAATAAAAATTGTCCCTTTAATTATTGCCTTTATGTGTCACGGCGTTTATTGAATTGGATGCTTCTCAAAATTGCTTTGCGGGCGCAATTTTTCCACACTTCATATGGGAAACGAACTTAACAGAGATTAAAACTCCACGCACTTGCAGTTCGCTACTCCTTTCAGGGAAATTTTTTCTAAGAAAAAACTCACGAGTATTTCGCCTCGTGCCTTTCAGGTCTTTTAACTCCAATGTTTAAACCTCCCCCCTCAACCATTTCTTCCTCTCCCCCTCTTCAAACCTCTCAATAGCATATCTCAGCATTGTTCTTGGCATTATTTTATAATATTCTTTTAAGAAATTTTCAAGAATTTTTTTATCTCGTTTTCCAATTTCACGCAACATCCAACCAACTGCCTTATGAATTAAATCATGCTTATCTTTCAATAAAATTTCTGAAATCTTCAAGGCATCATTGAATTTTTTTTCTTTAATAAAAGCAAAAGTTGAAATAACTGAAATTCTTTTTTCCCAAAGGTTTTTTGATTTAGCAAGTTTATACAAAATCTTTTTGTTTTTGTTTAAAAGAAAATCACCAACAATATTTGGCGCAGAAATATCAACTAAGTCCCAATTATTTATATGTTTGGCATTTTTCAAGTAAAAATTAAAAATTCTTGCTTTTCCATTTTCATCAGCTTTTTCATATTTTAGAACAAGAATCCTTAACGCGCACATTCGATATTCATGAATTTTGCTTTTCAACAATAATTGCAATTTAGAAAAATTCAAACCAGAGTATTTTTTAGCAATGCCTTTTATTTGTTCAGAAGTTAACCCAAGAAAAAAATCACCTTCCCCATATTCTCCTTTTCCTGTTTTGAAAAACCCTTGAAGAACTTTTGCCTTTTTCAAATTCTTTTTAGATTGAAGTTCTTTTATTAATTGGAGTAACATAATGGTTTAAAAAATAATGAGTATAAAAAATTACTGCTCACATTTTGCCAGCTATTTTCATGGCTCGATTATTTAAAAAATATTTATATAATTGAAATTTTGTAATGTGTCTCTAATCTAAATTCTTAAAAATTTCCCGCATAATTTTATAAAATAATTTAATCACTTCGCCAATGCCTTCCGAACAGGTTGAGTTTTTTGTTTTGTTTTACCACCTGTTGAATGTTTTGCTTTTTTTGCCATTTCTTTTTCTAACTTAGCACCTGCTTCTTTGACAGATTCTTGCTTTTCTTTTATTTCTTTCTGGCTTGTGCCCTTTAGGGTATCTTCAACTCCATCATTGTCTTTATCTTCAGATTTTTCAGAAGGTTTCAAGCTCTCTTTTGTTTTTTCCATTAAACTTTTCTTTTTTTGAATTCCTTCTTTAGCTTTTTTCTCAATTTTTTCATGTCTTAATTTTTTGAATTTTAATTTATCTGAAAAATCAACAAGTTCAACTCGAATAATTTCCCCCTCTTTAACAGCTTTAACTTTTATTTTGTGTGGCGGGTTTTTTATTCCTCTAAACCAAAGTGCTTCATTTAAATATTTATCAATTTTTATTTTTTTTAAATCCCTGTCATAAATTTTCATATGCCTTACTAAAAATTCTTTTATTGTTTTAATAGCTTTTGGGGTTTTTTTGTATCTTGGAACATGTTGAAATTTTTTCCTAAGGGGGATAATATACTCTCTTTCAATTTTAACAAGCTCTTCCTTAACGTTCCCTTTTTTAATTTTGATTTTTTCTTTAGCTTTTTCCAAAATTTTTTTTGGAGTTATTTCCCCCCCAATTTTAGTTTCTTCTATGTTTTTCTTTTCAGTTTCTTTTTTTGGTTTAATTTCGTTTTCCATTTTTATCCGTAATGACTTTTTCTTCTTTTACCTGGTTTAATATGAAGTTTTGTTCTTCTCCAAGATCTTCTATATTTTGTCATAGTTGATGGATGAACTCTTTTTCCTATGCCGTATTTTCTCAAAACAGCCCAAACAGGAGCCCATTTTGTTTGCCTCCCTTTTTTAGCAAGTTTCTCTTTTTTACCTTTATATTTAATTCCCATTGAAAGCAACTCCTTGGTTTTTTTCCCCACAGGGGACCCCTTTGGATTTGGGGCCTATTTTCCTCAAATCTCTGAAGGGCGATTTTCTTCTAACCCCTGATAAAAATCGCGAACTCATTCAATTCCCTCCAAAAATTCTTTTCCTTTTGAAGTTAATCCTCTTCCAGGTTTTTTAGAACGAACTCCTTTGATGTCTTTTGCAAGTTCTGTAAATCCTGCTGCATCAGCTTGTTGAAGAATTGTTCGAATAATTTTTCCGCCTGCTCTTTTGAAAATTTCTGGTCTTGCACCACGATTTTTTTTAGAACCATATTTTGTTCTTAATCTATTAACACCAACAATTTTTTTTCTATAAATTTGTTTTAAAATACTTGCTGCTCTTTTATACCAAAAATCAGGCTCATCAATTGGTCTTTCTTTTGAAGGACTTGATTTAACAAACTCAACCCATTCAGGAGATTTGAATTCTGGAATTTTTTTCAGGGCTTCTGCTAATTTTAAATTATATTCTTGTGCATCAAATTCATATATTGGATTCATTTTATGTCATGCTTTACAGCATTAGATCAACTTAAGTTGTTTAACTAATAATTAAGGAGAAAAATAGTTTATAAATTTATTGTTAAAACAATTCCCACAAAAGCATCACTACAGTAGCCAAATTGCTCGCACTTTCGCATTCAAGGATTTAAAACGATTAACATTAATTGTTTTGTGAAATAAATTTCTAATTATACTGATAATTAATTGTGCGAGTTTATGGGTGATAAATTTAAGTGAAGTAAGGCTGAGCTATTTTATTGCTCCCTGTTTTTTCTCCACTTCTTTAGAATAATTGTAAATCCTATGATTTTTGAAGTGAACTTATCTCCAAGTTCATTTAGCATTTTTTCAGAATATTCTTTTACCTGTTTTTTCTCCCTGCCTGCACTTTTCAAAACAGAAACTTTAATTGTTCTATGTTTATCAAAACGTGTTTTCAATGTTTGAATAAAGTTTTCAGTTAAGCCTGATTTTCCTAATTGTAAATATCCTATTGGTGCCATTTTTCAATATCCTTTTTTTTAATCAAAATTGTTTCTGGTTTTGATTTGATTTTCCATGTTCCAGATTTTGCAAAAAAAGGTTTCTTCACATCTTTACCAGAAAATTTGTGAAGTTTAATATTTTGTTTATTATTTCTCCAATCTTGACTTTTTGCAGCACAGATAATTCCTGCTTCATAAATTTCTTTTTTCAAGGGATGATCAGAAAGCAAAACGCAAAAAGGGCTTCCTGGAGCAAGCGTGTGCAAAATAATATTTGGCTTGCCTTTAAACTTTTGAACAAGCTCGTCGTTGTTCTCTGCATTTTTTCCTAAAAGAATCTTTGTTCCTGTTTCTAAAAAATATTCTCTGAATTTCATGAATTAATTTGTAAAAGAAGGTTTTTATGGTTTTTGTTTGCCTCTAAAATATTGTGCAAATCAAATTCAGAACATTTATATTTGTGAAGTTTATTTAATATTATAATTCAAAATATTTTTACTAAATCAAAAATTCCAAAAAATATAGGGATATAGAATTTACACTTATCTAAGATTTTTTGATTTATTTCTAATATTAAAAAGATTTGGGTAAAAAAGGATTTTTGCATTGCACGAAATTAAATTATTTGATAAGAATATTATTAATTAAAGGGGGTTTATTCAAGGAAGAAGATATTGAATTAAGGTGGACTTCTACTTGGTTAATTTTCCCTCACCAATATTTGAAGGTTAAAATAAATAAAAACAAATTCATTAATGTTGATTTATGGGGTAAAGCATATGGTATCCCTTTTGGGAGTTATGCAAGGGGATTTTGTTGAATCTTTTATTTATTCAACCACTCATCAACCATCTTTAAACATTTCTTTTGGTTTTCCCAAGTTAATTTTCTCAAAGCTTTGTCAAAATTTTTCCAAGCAAATCCAGAATGCTCTTTTTTATCAATAAAAATTTTTGCTTTTTTTACTTCTACTGCATAAAGCATTTCAAATGTTTGTCCAAGCAACCCTTTTCGGTCTTCATATTTTTTATCATATTTATATTTTCCAGAAAAATTAAATTTTTTTATGTTCAAGGCATCCAACCCTGTTTCTTCTTTCAATTCTCTTTTCACAGTATCCAAAATCTTTTCACCTTTTTCAACCCCTCCTTTTGGGAACTCCCACCCTTTCCAATGAAGTTTTCTTTTTAAGATTAAATATTTATCCTTACAATATACAACAATGAAGACCCCTTTTCGATATCTCATTTTTGCGAAGAAAATATTTTACTAGAAATATAAATACCCAAAGCACAAATTAAAGTTACTATTAGAGCACTTATCAGTTTGCCTTTAATGGGTGAAGCATAGCTTATTTTCTCAACAAAATCTACAATAACTTCTTTCCAAATAAGGGCAATCAAAAAACCAAATGCAGCTACAATTCCTGTGTTTAAAGATTTCTTAAATTCATTACTAAACTCTTTTGCTGATTTTTTTATTTTTGTTTTCATTACAATCCCCATTTCTTAATAGCTAACTTTAATTCTTCATGGGTTTTTGAATATTCTTTTAAAGAAATGTTTTTCAAAGAAGCATCAACAGCTTGTCGCATTGCTCGAGCACCAAGTTCTGTTCCTAAGGGGTGTCCATGAATCCCCCCACCTGCTTGAAGAATAATATCATTCCCCATAAATTCTATAATCTTTGGAACTAAACTTGGATAAACCCCTCCAGAAGCCACAGCAAAAACAGGTTTAACCCCAAACCATTTTTGTGCTAAATATTTTTTTGTTTTTTTTGTTGAATCAGATTCAATTTCTTTTTCAATGTGCAAAATTTCATCCTTACCCCCTGACATTTTTCCATACGCTGTTCCAATATGCAATGTGTCCACTCCCACCATTCTTGCAAGTTGCGCAATAATTTCCATACTCATCCCAAAATTTTTGTCTCGGTCAAACATAGCATGACCAGCTCGGTGTGCATGAATCGGAAGCTTTGTAAAATTCCTTGCAGTTTGTAAACCTGCCCAACCTAAAGTTAAAATATCTAGCATAATATAATTTCCTCCACGCTCTTCAACAAATTTTATTCTTCTTAACATTTCTTGAGTTTCTGCTGTGCAATTAATTAAATAAGCTTTTTTCTCACCTGTTTTTTTCTCTGCAATTTTTCTCATTCTATTTGTCAAAATAAATCTTTTTTTAAATTCATTAAAATTCTGGCTCGTTAAATTCTCATCATCTTTTACAATATCACACCCCCCAATCCAAGCATCATATGCAACTTTCGCGTGCTTTGCTTCACTTAATCCAACTTTTGGTTTTACAATTGTTCCAACTAAAGGTCGTTTTTTTATTTTCAACATTTTACGAATTCCTTTAATCCCATATTGTGGGCCTTTGAAACTTTTCAACATTTTCTTTGGTATATCAATATCTTCCCAAAATAATTTTTTCACAGATTTCATTCCAAAAATATTCCCTCCAATACTTGAAAGAATTTCAGGCAAATTTCCAAGTTCAAAAAGTTCAAGTGGATATGCAATTCTAACTCTTGAATTTGAAGAATCAATATAAAAAATTTTCGGAGAAAGCTTTTGCGCAATTCTTTTTTCCATTGTTTTTATTTTTGTCCATGTTCCAATTGAACTCTCGCCTGCAACAGCATCGGCAACTTCCCGCAAACTTTTTCCATTCGAAGGAACAACATGATACTGGCAAATAACATCTGTTTTCTTTGGTTTGTATTTTAAATTTATGAATGTCATTTTATTTTTACCTCGCTACCCTTTTTTGTATCTTCAAGAACATAACCCAACTTATTAATCTTCTCCCTAATTTCATCAGCAAGTTTCCAATGCTTATTTTTCCGAGCAGACTTTCTTTCTTCAACTAATTCTTTAACTTCTTGAGGAATTTTAATTTCATCTTTTTTCAACAAATCCAAACCAAAAATTTCATCTATTTTTTCAATTGTTTTAATTTTTCCTTTAGCTTTTTTATCCCGAACCAACTTCCATAAAACTTGCAAGGCGTTTGGTGTATTCAAATCATCATTCATTGCGTTTTCAAATTCTTGCAAATATTTTTTATTAATTTTCCCACAATCTTTTATTTCTGAAATCAGATTTTTTAATTTTACATAAGAATTTTTTGAAGCTTCTAAATTTTCTAATGAAAATATTAATTGTTTTCTATAATGTGTTGTTAAACAAAAATACCTGTAAATTAAAGGTTCAAATTTTTCCTTTGTTAATTCACTGATAGTGTACAGCCCCCCTTTACTTTTACTAATCTTTTCACTTTTTTTATTTGTTAAAAAATTTCCATGCAACCAATATTTTACCCAAGGTTTTTTCCCAAATGCAGATTCACTTTGAGCAATTTCATTTGTGTGGTGAATAGGAATATGGTCTATACCTCCTGTATGAATATCAAATTGTTTTCCTAAATATTTTGAACTCATTGCAGAACATTCAATATGCCATCCTGGAAAACCTACAAAATTAACTTTAACTTTTTTCATTATTATTTAATCCTCATCAATTCTAAAAATTTATTTTTGTCTTTTTGAATTAGATTAATCTCTTTTCTTCCAACTAATATAAAATTAAAACCATTATTTATAATTGAATTAGTTTTATCTTTAGTTTTTTGAGAACTACATTCTGCATTGCTTTTAACTTCTATTATCAAATTAAAAGAGGGTATAAAAAAATCAGGAATAGTGGTTGCCTCTACTTTTCTTTCAGTATCCAAGTAAGGTATTCTTTTTGTTTCATTTCCACAACCCCCCTTACATAATTGTTCAGACATCTTCTACCCCCAAAATTTTTATGCTGGAATTTTTCTCAGAAAGTTTTTTTAAGTTTTCATATTCCTTATCACTTAAAGTTAGCTCCTCTATAAAATTCCATTCTTGTTGTCTAATACCTGGTTTTTCAGAAAATTTCCAAAGAGCAAAATCTGTTTTGTTTTTCTTTTCTCCAATTTTAATTCTTTTACCTTTTTGTAAACCCTTAATATTTAATCGAGCAAGTTTTCCATAGTCCTTTAGTTTAGAAGTATTAAAATAAATTCCATCATGGGTTTTATAAGTAAAACCTTTTTTTTCTAAAATTTTAATTAATTCAATTTGTTCTTTAATATGTTCTGTTGCCTTGCACCAAATATCTGGTTCACAAATATTCAGTTTTTTAAAATCTTTTTTGAAAATTTCTAAATAATAATTTGCAATCTCTTCTGCTTTTTTCCCTTCTTTTGCAGCAGCTTTTTCCATCTTATCTTCACCTTCGTCTGCATCAGAAGTTAAATGACCAACATCTGTAATATTCATAACTTGTTTAACTTTGTAATTATTAAATTCCAGAGTTCTTTTCAAAATATCTGCAAAAATATATGTTCTTAAATTTCCAATATGTTGATACCAATAAACTGTCGGACCGCAAGTGTATAAGCTAACAAGTCCTTTTTTCAAAGGTTTAAAGATTTCTTTTTTTCTTGTTAAAGTATTATAGATTTTTAATGGCATATTTAATTTAAGAAAGTATAATTTAAAAAATTGTTTATTTGATAATTATGTCCATATCTGATTGTTTGTAAGGACTTCCAGAACCCTCAAAAACATTTATAGCATATCTTATGCCTCCCTTACAAAGAGGCATTTCTTCAGGGATTGTTATTCGAGTTCGGAAAGCAATCGACATTTCTCCAGATCCTAATATAATATTATCCTTAGATCTTCCTAATTGTATTAAATTTTCAGCTTCATTTTCACTAATTCTACAACTATCTGCAATTTCTGAAACTTCCACCTTATAATAAAAAGATTTTTCGTCTTGGCCCTGATTACTTATTGCAAATGCAAATTCATCGCTTTTCCCTTGTTTAATTTCAATTTTTCTTGTTTGCGGATAAACAATTAATTTTAATCCATCTTCGCCAGCATAAATTTCATTTATTTGTTTTGTAACTTGTTGATCAGTTAATTTAATGGCTCCAGTAGCTCCTGAAAAGATATCTTTTGTTAAAATCAATCCAAGAACAAGCATACTCATTAGTAAAACAATTGTTACAATTGTTCCGACGCTCATCTCCATTGCAGCT
>CAZTPM010000003.1:0-23607 GCA_964615065.1 Candidatus Woesearchaeota archaeon | reverse complement strand
ATTGGTTAAACTTGGAAAACCTGTAAAATACATTGGTGTAAAACCAAAAATGATTTTAGAAAAATTAAAAAACAATGTCCGAAAAGGCGCCCAAGAAAGAATGGAAGCCCTGTCAAAAATAAATTTAACAGAGGAATATTCTCAACTTGAAACTTTATACAAGAGTGGAATTGGTCTTGTAAAACGTGAAGATATTTCAGCGTCATTAAAAGGCAAATCAAATATTTCAAATTATTTAAGCGATTTAATTAAAGATGCTAAAGAAGAAGTTATAATTTGCACAAGTGCGGATGAATTTTTAGCAAAAATAAAACTTTTCGAACAAACTTTTAGCATTCTTTCAAAAGCAGGAATAAAAATAAAACTTGGTTTGTCTGGAAACGAAGATTTAATTAAAAAAATAGAAATAAAATTAAAAATGAAAATAAAAATAGTAAACATTGACGCAAAATTCTTTATAATTGATAGAGCAGAAATTTTATTTTACTTATCAAAATCAAGTGACAAAGAAGATGTAGCAATTTGGCTTAATTCTCCTTTTTTTGTAGAAGCATTTTCATCTTTATTTGAAAAAGCAATGAATGAGAAGTAAAATGTATATTCAACTAAGCAAATACTTAAAAGTAAACAAGAACAAAAAATAAAATGAAAAAACAAATTAACCGTCCAGAACAAAATTATTTTAATGGTTACTTTCATAGAGGATTATCTTTTAATTCTTAAGTGAAGAATTCAGGTCAATACTTACATGGAAGATTTTACCCTTTTTATGGAGCAGGTTCTAACCGCAGACACACAAAGCTTTGTATTGGAAATTGTGCCAATCATAAACAAACTAATCTTGAAAGGAAAACAAAACAATTAAAAATACTTTCAGAGCGTAAACACGAACGAAGAAATTAATAACCCTAAATTGAATTAATCCAAAACATCAAACTTACTAACACTCATCTCTTTGACTTTCTTCTTGTTCTTTTCTGCCCAAACTTCAGAAAATTTTTTCAAGTCAAAATCAATTTTCTGTTTTGCAAAAACTTTTTTGTTTTTCAAAAAAGTTTTTTTATGAGCTTTCTTAAACCTTAAAACATTTTTCTTATCTTTTGCAAAAGGGCCTGGGATTAAAATTTCTTTTTTAGATTTTATAACAAAAAAACATTTTGCAGATTGTTTATTATCATAATTAAATCCTTTTTTCTTAATCTTAAAATATTTTGAAATTTCTTCTGTAAAATGGTTGTAAAATTTTATTAATTTTGTTCCTGCAATATCTCCAGATTGCTTATCAGTTTTTGTTTCAATTAAAACAAATTCATATTTTTTGTTAACAGCATCTTTTTTTATTTTTTCTAAATCTATCTTTTCAATTTCAAAGAATTTTTCACAAGGATTTTTCAAAAATCTTTTACATTCTTTTTGAAATTTAACAAAAGTTTCTTTTGACAAACAAGCTAAAACATTTCTTTGTTTGTAAGTAGGGTCAATTAAAATAATTGGGGACTCAAGTTTTGAAGAATTTAAATCCATTAAAATATGTGGTTTTTTGTGCAACTTTTCAATATCAATTATGATTTTTTCTTTTTTCTTTTTTGCCATTGCTTTTATAAATTTCAAAAAACTTCCATAATAACAAATAAGAAGTTCTAACGAATAACCTGAGAAACCTTTAATATATGACTCCGCACCATAGCATTTTCTTGCATAGCAAAATGCTTTTGCAATTTTTATGTCATTTAAAATTTTCTGGGATTTAATTTTTTTATTTATGTACTTTACATGGGAATATGAAAGGTCTGTAATGTTTTCAGCTTGCTTTGGGTTTGAAACTTTCAAAACAGGAACAAGTTCAAAATAAAAATCCTTTCCTGTCTTTATTCTAAAATAATCTCTTGAGCCATGGATCTTTTTTACATTCTTAAAATTCTTCAGGATTTTTTCAAGTTTTTCTGAAATCTTTTCATCTTTTGAAAATCTAATAAAAATATCAATATCATATTTGTCTTTTTTTATTAATGTTTTTTTTGCAAAACTTCCGCCAATAAAAATCTCTGCTTTTATTTTCTTTTTTATCTGATTTAAAAAAACTTTCAAAACTTTTTCAAGGTGTTCTATTTTTTCTTTTTCAGGCTCAACATTTTTCAAAACTTTTTCAAGAATCAAATTGGTTTTTTTCATATTATACTTTAGTAGGAGGGCTTTTTATATTTTTAGAAAATTCACCTTTTTTCTTCCTCAAAATCCTTAATCGCTTTCAAACCTTTTGAATTCAAGCTTGAAGCTAAATCAATTATATATTTTCCTTCCTCAAGTTTGTAAATTAATGGTCTATCTTTTCTAAACAAATTCACAAGGTCAATTTCAAATTTTCCAGAACCAGTTACACGCACAGACTCAATATCTAAAATCACAGGTGCTTTTTCATCTGTAATTCCTGCTATTTCCCTGATGTCTTTTTCAACTTGTTTTTTATCTGTATCAGGAATTTTAATTGGGTTTTCTTCTATTTGTTTTAATTGCTCTTCTCTAATGTAAAAGAAAAACCTTCCCCCACAACTTGCGCATCCTTCTATTAATTCTTTGTTTGCTTGAGGAATAATTCGAGAGCATCTAACACATTGGTGTGGCATGATTAAAGAAAATGAATTAAGTTAATAAAATTATTGGTTATTCTATAATATACAAATTTTTATAAATAAATTACCTTTAATAGTGAAATGGAATTTAAGTATTTTAAGCAATCAAGAAGAGAAGAAGTGAGAGATTTAACCTTCTATGAAGTAACTAAGGTGGATAAAGGAGGGGAATATAAAATGTATATTTTAGCTAAAGACGGGGAAGTAGCAATGAGATTAGCATTTAAATTAGGATTTTTAGAAATAGGAAGTCGCACCAAAGAATATCATTTTGGTGTAAAAGCAAGTCCACTAACCTTTGATATAATAATCCCAAAAAGTTTAGATGGAAAAATAATAAAACTCGACGATTAATCACTTATTCAACATTAACTCAATCTTTTTCGGATTTCGTTTTATTTCTTTGACAATTGTTGCAGGTCCAATTATTGTTATGGCACCAATTTCTCCTCCAGAAAGAGTATTCACGATATTTTGTTTTATTTTTCCAAAAAACCCTTCGTTTCCATTTCCAGTAATAATAGCAAGTTCAATTCCTTTAAAATTTGGAACATGTTTAATCATCGCCATTGTATCTCCAATTAAACGGGATTCTTCTTCTGGTTTTAATTTTCCTTGCAAAATTAAAATATAATTTCCAAGAACAATTTTCAGGATTTTTTTAATTCTTTCATCACCATCTAAATTTTTTATTTCAGAATATGGAAGAAACTGAATAGTAAACCCTTTTAGTTTTCCTAAATTTTTCTTTCCTCTTTTTTTCATATTATCCCTAAGTTTTTTAGCTTTTTAATTTTTACCTCGCTTTTTTCGCGAGCTTGAATATTGACTCATAAAATTCTTCAAAGTTTTTTCCTTTTTTCGCGCTGATTCCAACGATTTCATATTCTGGAAATGCAGATTCTATTTTTTTAATATCTGCTTTTATCAAATCAATTTTGTTTGCGACAATTAAAACAGGAATTTTTCTTGCTACTAAGTTTCCAATAATTGTAATATTAACTTGGTTGTATGGGTTTTGTGTTGAATCTAAAACAATTACAACAATATCCATATCATCTAACCATTTTATACTTTCAATAACACCTTGCGTTGCTTCTTTTGCACGTGTCCTGGCTTCTTTTTTCCTAACTTTATATTTTAAAAAATCTTCATAATCTATTTTTGTAGCAATTCCAGGGGTGTCAATCATTTTGAAAGTCATTTTCTTTCCTTGGTATTCAATTTCAACTTTTTCTTTAAATTGGATAGTTCTTGTTTCATGTGGAATTTTGCTTACACTTCCTATTTCTTCACCTGTGAAATCCTTACAAATTCTATTTGCTAAACTTGTCTTCCCTGCATTTGGAGGTCCATAAAAACCTAACTTTATATCTTTTTTCCCTTTGAAAAAACCTGTAAAAATTCTCTTAAAAAAATTCTTAAATATTTTTATTGCCATAATATATTTTTGTTAAAATACCTTTTAAAGTTTTGTGTGATTTAATTTAATATTTTTCCTCTGGATGTAAATCTTTTTGAGATTTCTTTAAACTAATTTTTTTGATTAACTTGTCTATTGGGATTTCCACCATCCCTGTTCTTTTACCAGAATATTTTTTCATAGCATAATTTACTTGTTCATTTCCCCATTTTGACTTTCTTAAACTTTTTTCAATTTCTGATTCTGATAAACCTTTTTTCTTTGACGAATTAACATAATGCATTATATTAAACAAATCATTTTTGTTTTTGAACAAATAGGTTTCATATTTTTTTCTATACCAAACTTGCATAAACACATAAACAATTATTGCAAGTAAAATCAGAAAAACAACAATTAAAATATAAATTGTATAATCTATTTCTTTTTTACAATCTTTTGGACAGCTTTCCTTTGTTTCAGAAAGATCACAAATTCCATCTCCACATTTTGCTGAAATTTGTAAATCTAATAAGTTAAATTCAGGAGCAATAAAAACAGGCAAATCAGAAAATGAAACATCTTCTGTTGTTGAAAAAACAATGTTTTTTCCAACGTTTTTCAAATCAATATAAACATAATCTGCTTTTTCTTCTTGAGAATAATATTTATCAAAATTCAGGTTTTCCAAACCATCAAAAATTAAATATGCTTTTCCATTAAAATTCTCTTTTTCATCAATATTTAATATGAAGGTTGTTAAAATTTGTTCTTCAGAATCTGAATAAGTTGCTGAAATTTCTGTAAACCCAATTTTAGTAATAAGGTTTTTTTGGTTCCACACAAAAATAGCATTCACAAGATCTTCCTCACTTTCGGAACTTTCTTCTCCTGTTATTTCTTCAATCAAATAAAGATTCACATTTTCTTTTTGTGGATAATACGTCAAAGAAGTTGATTCGCTTGTTGTTGAAACTGATTTAGGAATGTCTATTTTTAATAATTCACTTAAAATAAAATTAAATTCTTCTTCTGTTTCTGCAATTTCAAAATCTGCTTCAAGTTGTTCTATTGTTGTTTCTATTTCTTCAAGATTAAAAATTTCTTTTAAACTTTGTAATGTAAAAGAAGAATAATCCTTAAAATTCTCTTTTAGGCTTTCTAAGTTTTTTTTGTATTTTTTTAAAGTGCTGTTTATTACTTCTTCAGGGGGGCCAATAGTTAAATTGAAAACCTTGTATGTGCTGAAATCATCATCAGTTGTGATTGTAATTTTCAAATCATAAAAGCCTGTTTTATTATATGTATAAGTTACTTTGTTATTTTCTGTTGTTGCAAAATCCCCATTATCAAAATCCCATTCATATTTGCTAACATTGTCATATGAATCTAACTTAACTTCAAACCTTGTTGGGTAAGCAGAAACAGTCATAGTTGGGAATAATCTTTGAATAATCGGAACTTTTTTAACTTCTATTTCTTCTGTAATATTTTTATTTCCTAATTTTAAAATATAATTATATTTTCCATAGTCGGTTGGGGCAACAAGCCCTGAATCATCTAACCACAATTTTTGAAAATCAAAACCAACTTTTGCAGGAGATTCTGTTAACTCATAAAAATTGTTTTCATCTAATGTACCAGATGAAATATATTCTAAACTTAAATCTGATAAAGTAACTTTTTGGGATTCTGTTATTGAGCCAGAATCGATTTTTATAGGTATCACACAACCTTCATTACCACAATTCAAATCTCCATATTTTTCAATTAAGTATTCTTCAGCAAGAAAAGTAAATCTTTCTCCATTTCCAAAATTATTTGTAATATCTAAGTTTCCAAAACTTGCGAATTTTTTTCCTTGTGCAAAAAGTTTATATGCTACATTCAAATTATCAGGAGAACCTGTTCCTCCAAAGTACCCAC
The DNA here is from genome assembly GCA_964615065.1 of Candidatus Woesearchaeota archaeon. Classification (GTDB taxonomy): domain Archaea; phylum Nanobdellota; class Nanobdellia; order Pacearchaeales; family GW2011-AR1; genus JAHILJ01. The sequence goes on along the minus strand of CAZTPM010000003.1, from coordinate 17,649 downwards.
ATCCTTTATCATCTTGATAACCTTTGATATAATAATCTCCTATTCCTGAATGTGAATATATGCAAACAAAAGCTTCTTGATATTTTAAAGAAGAATAATCTATTTCACATGAAACTTCTTGTCCTGTTGTCAATATTGATGTTCCATCTATTTTACAATTTCCTTCAAAATTAGTATTATTATATTCATCAATAGAATAAAGTTCCATTGTAAAGTTTCGTGAGCCACTAACTTTTTTTATCCAAGCACCAATAATATATTTTGGAGAAGAGCTTAAATTTACTTTTTGACAATATTTATCATTTAAAACTTTATATGAGTATGTAATCTCGCTATCATCAAAACAACCATAATTTTTTGAACAAGTTCCAGAAGCACTCTTATTATTCATAAAATCAATTACACCATCTGCAAAAAAATCTATTCCGAGTTGGTTTGTGCATGAAGCTTCTGCATCACTTGAAATTTTAAATTTAATAGAATTAATTTTAGTTATATCTCCTTGTAATTTTAATCCAATTATTTTTGGGGTGCCCAAATATAAATCAAAAGTTTTTGTTGTTACAGGCTCTTTTGCCAAATACCCAGGTAAGCAATCTTTTGGAAAACAATCTGGCTTTACAGAATTTAAATCTAAAAGATTTTGCAATGTAGTAGAGTTTCCTAAAGAATCTGTGAAAACAGAATTTATTGGCTCGTCCTTTAAACTAATATTTATCCATCCTAATATATTTGCACCTGGTCCGTATTTTTTTTCAATAGAATGTGAAAGATTTCCAACTTCAAAACTCGCAGAAATACTGCCCACTAACAAGACAGCAAAAACCAAAAACAAAACTTTTCTCGACCTCATTTATATTTAAACTCATCCCAGATTTATAAACTTTCTTGAATATAAAAATATTTATTTTTTATAAATATTTTTTCTATCTGGGTCATAACGCCAAACTCCTTCTGGTAATTCTACATAATTTTGTATTTCATAAGGTTCTTCATATTCAAAATTATCTAACCCCCAATCCCAAACAATGTACAACTTAAAAGCCCATCATCACAATTCTTATCACTATTCTCATCATAATAACAAGAACCTATTTCAGAAGTTCCATAAAAATAAGTTGTATATGGATACATTCATTTTGAGTTGAATTCCATTCGCAAGAACAATTATAAGATTAACATAACAAATTCTTTTCAGTAATCTGAAAACAACTACAGAAAAACTTAAATACCTTTTTGTTATTGTTAAGGAATGGTTAAGAAAAGTTTATTGGGCAAAATTGCAAAGGCCGTTGTTATGGCATCTATCCCAATAATTACTATGTTTCCTAAACTTAATGCACAAACCACATTTGAAATAAATCCTTTTTCTCAACCAAACGACACAACATTGTCTTATTATGGAAGTGGAGATGTAGATTTAAATAATGTTAGAGATTGGAATGACCATAATTTAATTTCACAAGGAATTCAAAATGACCAAGCAGACATAGACGGAGACGGAATTTCAGGAACATCAGAAGATGCAGGCCTATTTGCAAAATATTTAAATGCAGACACTCTTTTGCCGCAAATAAACTGGGCTAATCCAAATTTGAAAACTGAGCAAAGAAAAGATTGGGTTAAAAAAATGCTTGCAATTGATAAAACAAATGAAATCCCCCCTGTTCAAAGTTATTGGATGTGCGGCCAATATTCAACACAAACAATTATTAATTTTCATGGTTTTTCAGAATTAAAAGATTCAACAATAGCAAGCAAGTTTCCAAAATATAATTTAGATAATCTTGGAAGATTTAATCTTCCTGTTTATCAAGTTGGAATTAGTTGGGGGGAACCAATCAGCCATGCAAATAATGCTGTTTTAATTGGGGGCAATCCTTTAAATTTTTATGATTACTATTTTTTTGATGTTTCTCGAAATGATAAAGAAGTTGTTATAGGAGATGTTTTAATGCCTGAAAATAGTAAGGTAGAGATAAATTCTACAAGATTTATGGGAAGTGGGGGGATTTCAACTTATCCCTTTGTTAAATTTAAATTTGATGAAGAAGGTATTCCTTCTTTAGATGGAGATCCAAGCCAATATTTAATCCTACAATGTCCAGTAAATTCAATTAAACCAAATAAATCAAATTTACTTGAAAAATTTGTTTTAAATCAAAATTATCCAAATCCTTTTAATTCAAGCACAACAATTGATTATTCAATTCCTCTTGAAGATAAAGTTAAATTGCAGGTTTATAATTTGCAAGGAAAACTTGTTAAAACACTTGTAAATGAAAAGCAAAGACAAGGAGAATATTCAATTCCTTTTGATGCTTCAGGTCTTTCTTCTGGAATTTATTTATATAAGATGGAAACAAGCAAAGGAAGTCAGACAAAGAAGATGAGTGTTTTGAAATAGATTTTTGTTTTTCAAAATTATTAATAAAAACAATTTTATACTCTTTTTTATTTGTTTTATTATGAAATTGTATCATGGTTCTCCAAAAAATCTAAGAATTTTGAAACCTCAAAAAGCAAGAGGAGAACAGGATTTAGAGAATCAAAAAGCAATTTTTTTAACAAAATCTTTTTTTCAAGCAGGGCTTTATGCAATAGGTAAAACATTAAAAGGTAAAACCGCCTTTGCAGTTGCACCAACTAAATTAATAATTTTAGGAAAGGATTTTCCCAAGAATGCTTATGTTTATCGAGTTAATGTAAATGCTAAAAAAGGGGTTTGGGATCAGTATTACTACAAAAGACCAATTAAAAAATTTCAAAAAGAAAAAGTTAATCCAAATGATTTTAAGAAACATATTGTTTATGTGAAAACAAAAGGAGAATTAACAAATATTTGTATAAAAGAAAAAAAGAAATATTATAAACAAAATAATATTCTATTTCCGAGGATTAAATTTAAACAATCTAATTATAAAAAAGATATTGGGGTGATTTTAAAAATCGTTCTTCCACCAAGGAACTTCTGGCAATGGCAAAATAAAATTTTAAATAAATACCCTAAACTAAGAAAAAAGTTAGAATTTAAACCCAAAAAAGAACAAAGAATGATTGTTGAGAATTATTTTAAAAAAGAGTATCAACAAAAGAAACTGATTCTTTTAAAGAAACGTAAAAAATTTGAAAATTTTTGGGTAAAATACGAAGACATTTTTTTAATTACTTTATCAGAAATCATGGGAGAATTTTGGTCTAAGGAGAACAAAGAGATAGTCTCTGAAATTTCATTAAATCCTATATGTCCAAGAGATTTGATAAATAAATTATTTAATTTAGATTATAATTTTACAAAAGAACAAGTAATTGGAGTTACAATGCATGAATTAGTTCATTTTCTTTGGTTTCAAAAATGGAAGAAAGTATTTAGAAACTCGAAATCCAAATTAAAGACAAAAGAAGGGGTTTTACACATTAGTGAATTTATTCCTTATGTTATTTTGAATAGTCAAAAATTTCAATCTATATTTAAATATAAACATAAAACCTATGAAGAATACCTTAAAATAAAAATAAATAAAAAACCTCTTCTAAATTATATCATGGAAATTTACAAAAATCGTAGGAATTTCAAAGAGTTCATGATTAAGTCAGATGAATTCTTCGCCAAACATGAAAAAAGTATACTAAAAAGTTTAAATAATTAATTTGACAAAAAAGATTATGAAAAAAACCATCAATGAAATCCTTGTTGATTTTATGAATCTTTTAGAAATAAAATATTGCTTTGGTATTCCTGGTTCTAACATGAGCTTATTAGATGAAATTAATAAAAATAAAAAAATTAATTTAATTCTTACTAAACATGAAGAAAGTGCGGGATTTATGGCTTCAGGTTATACAAAATCAACAGGAAAAATTTCCTCTTGCTTTGGAAGTGTGGGGCCTGGGGCAACTAACTTGATTACTTCAGTTGCTTCTGCATATTATGATTCTCAACCAATATTAATTCTATCAGGACAAGTAAAACAAGATTTTTGGGGAAGAAATGCTTTCCAAGAATCAACTGGGAAAAAGCAAACAATTAGTCAATTAAATTTATTTAAAGAAATAACTTCTTACTCAGTGATTCTTAAATCTGAAAAGTATCTCAAAACAATATTGGAAACAGCATATCAAAAATTAACTTCTGAAAAACCAGGTCCTGTTTACATTGAGATTCCAGTGAATATAATGGATAGAAAAGTAAATATCCCAAGAAACTTTTTTTCATTTAAAAAATTTATAGTTCCAAAAGATAAAAAACTTAATTATAAGATAAGGTTTTCCGCGATTCAATTAGGTAATGCTAAGAACCCCCTAATTTTGGTTGGAGCAGGAGGATTAAAATTTGGAAAAGAAATTAAGGAAATTGCAAAGAAATTATCCTGTCCAATTGTTACAACCTTGAAAGGTAGAGGGGTAATCTCTGAAAAAGATAAATATTCTTTAGGTACAATTGGAATAACTGGGCAAAAAGGGGCAAATGAATTTTTAAATTCTAATGTAGATTATTTATTAGTTATTGGAAGTAGTCTTGGGCAATTCACTACTAATCATTGGGAATCGAAAATAAAAGAGTCTAAAATAATCCGAATAGATATTCACAATCCAAATGTAACTAATAATTTTAAGGAATATCTTGCTCTTAAAGGAGATATAAAAAAAATTATCAACAAATTAAATTACAACCTTAAAATAAAGAAAAAGAAATCTTTCAGGGATTATAAAATTGAATATGATGCTAAAAGTTTGCAAAAGAAAAATAATATTCATCCTGCTTACTTCACTAAATTATTAAGAGATAATCTCCCAAAAGATTCAATTATATGTACAGAACAAATTGCATGGGTTGAAAAATATTTTAAGATTTACAAACCAAGAACGCAAATTGCATGTACGGGATTTGCACCTATTGGGTGTTCTCTTGCTGAATCTATTGGTGTAAAATTTGGGAATAAAAATAAGGTAGTAGTTTCTTTTCAAGGAGATGGGGGATTTAATATGTCTGGTCTTGAAATTATGACTGCAAAAAATTATAATCTTTCAATTTTATTTATTGTTTTGGATAATGAAGTTTTAGGACCAATTTACCAAGCACAAAAAAAGAAATATAAGTCCTCTTTTATGACTGAATTTAAAAACCCTTCTTTTTCGAATCTTGCTAAAGGGTTTGGAATCCAAAGCATAACAATTAAAAATAAAAATAACATTAAACCTTTAATTAAAAAAGCATTAACTCATATTCAAAAAGGAAATAGTGTTTTGCTTAATGTTAAAGTAGATAAAAATGCAAAATGGTAATATCTATCAGGGAATTGTTGTTTCAAAAGGAAAATTTAGGGGAAAGATAAAAAAAGTTTTTAGAATAGAGGATGTTTTAAGTATAAATGAGGGAGATATTGTTGTAACAAAGAATAATTCTCCACTTTTTTCATTAGCATTTATGAAAGCATCTGCAATAATCAGTGAGTGTGGGGGGGGCCTTTGTCATCTAGCAATTGTTGCAAGGGAAATGGAAAAACCGTGTATCTTAAGTGTTGAAAATGCAATGAAAATTTTTGAAAATAATATGCTTGTTGAAATAGATGGAAATGAAAATAAAATTAGGATTATTGAAGATGGATCCTAAAATAAAAAAATTATGTTCTATTATTGGAAGGGATTTAGCAAAGTTACATAAAGGAGATACAGTTAGTGCTTTATTTCCATTTATCCCAAACGAAGCAGAATTTTATGTTGGGGGACCATTTATTAATCATTTGTATAAAATAATAAAATTAGCAAAAGAAAAAGGATTGTCAAAAAGAGAGATCGCTTTATTATTTGAATATCCTTCTAAAGTAGCACAATATTTTGTTTTGTTTCATAGCACTAAATCTTTAGAAATTGAAAAAAGAAATGAATTAGCCTTAGATATGTTAAACATAATTGAAAATTTTAGAGAAGATCCTTTCTGTGAAAATGGAAAAAATAAATTAAAAGAAATTAAAATTGATATTGAATTTAATGAAGGAAGTGAATATTCTAAGCAAGCTTCAAAATTATCTGGATTACTTCTTCTTTATCTTGAAATTATATTCCCAACAATGATGAGGGTAGGGCACGAATTTCATGGAGATTATTTAAAAGAGGGGGAGAAAATTTTTATCAAAGAATTTTATAATTTATCAACACAGTCCTTAAATATGGAATGCCAATTTCCTTTTAGGAATATTAAAATTTATGAAAAAATTGAGGGGCAAGTAAATTTAGATTTTTTTAATCATTTATTTACTAAACCAAGAAGATTATCTTCTAAAGTAATAATTGATGGAAAGGTTCAAGATAAAGAAACCTTATTCAAAAATATAAAAGTAGTTGAAGAGAAAGTTCAATTTATAGCTGAAAAATGTTCAACATTTACTAAAAAAGATTGGTTTAAAGTTTATTCTAGGGGGTTGTTTGAATCAACAAAAAAAATCTCTGAAAAACTAAATATCAAATATTCTTTAGATAAAATCTATAAGAAGATTAAAGAAGAGGATTTTTCTATTCCTCTTAAAAAAATCATTGAATTTAACAAAATACATTCCCAAGAGGAAATAGAAGAGATAACTAAAGATAGTTTTTTAAAAATATTTGAAGAAAATGAGAAAGAAGAAAAATCAAGAGGTTGAAATTCATTTAACAGATTTTTGCCCACATAATTGTGTTTTTTGTTCTGTGAAAAAACACGTGAAACCTGAACCAAAGTTTAAAGAAATAGAAAAAAAATTGAAATTAATAAAAAGATTTCGTAAACTGGTTTTATCTGGCGGTGAACCTCTTTTAAGAAAAGACTTAATCGAAATTATTCAATCAATAAAGAAACACCAAAAAAACATTTGTCTCGAAACGAACGCGATTTATTTAAATAACAAGAAAATTAGGGAGCTGATTTCAGCAGGCCTAACTGAATTTAAAATTTCTTTTCATTCATCAAATAAAAAAGAGTATGAATCTATAGTAAGAAAAAAAGGTAGTTTTAGCAAAATTATTAAGGTCTTCAAAATTTTAAGGGTCTATCAAAATAAAATAAAGATTTCTACAAACACTGTTATTACCAAGTACAATAAAAATAGTTTAGAAAAAACAATTAAATATTTAGAAAAGAATTTTCCTTATATCGTAGAAATGAGAATCTCTTATCCGAGATTTTATCGAATAAAAAATAAACAAAATTATTCTAAAAAATATCTTGTTTCCTTGCCAAAAATAAGAAAAGAACTTGATAAAGTTTCAAAATTAAACAATCCAAAAATAATCCTTGAAAATATGCCTTTATGTGTTGTTAAAAATGCATTTACAAAAAAAATAAATTGGGAAATTTTTCTTATCAAAAAAGGGAAACTTTCAAAAGGGTGTGAAGGAAGAAAGTTTTTAAATATATGTAAAAAATGTCATAAAAAGAAAAATTGTCAGGGAATTCATAAATATTATGGTCTTTATTTTAATGAAAATTTTGTAAAACCATTTAATTAAAATGGGCCAATACAACGAGGATCTGGTAAATCTAATCTTCCATATTTTGCATAACTAACTGCTTTACACCCCCCTCTGCAAGCCAATCCATATTTACATTGCTTACATTTAAGTGGTAGCTTATTTTCTCTCCAAAGTTTCCAATTTTCATCCTTCTTCCAAATTTTCTCGAACTTTTTTTCTTTTATATTCCCCGCGATAATATTGGGCAACATTTTGCAAGCAACTACATTCCCATTTGAAAGAATTGCACAAGAAGTTCTTCCTCCACGACAACCCAAATAAAATTCGATTTTTCTATCATCTTTATCAAGTTTTGGTTCTTCTAAAAAAGAATTTTCAAAAAGAATAAAGTTTCTCTTCTTTTTTTTATTAATTTCATTCACCTGTGATTTTAATGCTAATTTCTCTTTTTTATTTAATGTTTGAAACCAGATATCTCTCCCCCTTCCACAAGGCATTAAATTTCCTACATTAATTCTTTTAACCCCCAGATTGAATAATCTTTTTCCAAGAGGGATTAAGTCATTTTTGTTTATTTTATTAATAGTAATTGAAATTTTAACCTCAAAATTTTCTTTAATTAACTTAGATACAGCAAGAATAGTTTTTTGATAATTTCCCTTTCCTCTTATTTTATCGTGGTTTTTCTTTAACCCATCTAAACTTAAGGAAATTTTCTTTAACCCAATTTTTTTAACTTTTTTAATTATTTTATCATTTAATAAAGTTCCATTTGTGACTAAAGAAACATCTGGTATTTTTGAGTTTATAGCATAAAAAATAATTTCATATATGTTTTTGTGAATAAAAGGTTCTCCACCAGAAAGAATGATTTGGATTATCTTCATTTTCGAAAGTTCATCTATTATTCCTTTAAATTCTTCCAATGTTAATTGTTTTTGCTTATTTTTCGAAGTTCCAACACGACAATGAATACATCTAAGATTACATTTTTCTGTTAAATCAATTCCCACATAAATGGGGGCACTCAAACAATTTTTCATTTTTTTAAGCTTTTTAAAAAATTATTTACATCCAATTTAATTTTTTCTTTAGAACTATTATTGTATTTATCCTGCAAAAAATGAACAATTTTTTCTTTGTTATAATTTTTTTCAAGAAGAAAAATTATTTCTTTTCCGATCAAATTAACAAAAAAAATCTCACTATCTAAACTATCATAAATAAGAAATCCTTTTTTTTCTTTCCGAATAAAATATCTTGTCATATTTTAATCTGATTCGATCCAAAATTCAGCGATTTTTCCTTCTTCTCCAGGTTTAGGGAGTTTAGAAACTTCAGGAGTTTCGTATGTTTGGGTTTCCATATAAAAAAGGGCATAACGATAGTTTAAATATCTTACTAATTTTCAATTTTTCTTAACTTTCTTTTTAGAAACCTTTTTAGAATTTTTTAAAATAAAAAAATAAATCAACCAATTACAAAAAAAGCAATAAAGCATAATTTAAAATTATCAAAAGAACAAAAACAAAGAGCATTAGAATATCCTAACCAATCTAATGAAAGAGTAACTGGCTTATCTTATTCTCAAACTTATTTAGCAAATGCCTTAACTTTAAAACAAGGAAAAAGATTATTCACTAAAAAAGATTTGCTTTTATTTTCGCAAAGCGAAAAGTTTATAGAGTTGAAAGGGGGCATAGAATAATGAAACTTGAACAAAGTTTATATGAAGCAAGACCTGTCGAATCTGAAAGATTAAAATACACTATTGGAGATTTGGAAAGTTTGAGTGCGAGTGTTTTGTATACAGGGAATCTTCCACCAATGGGTCCTGGTGGATTTGGTGGTGGCGATTTTGGTAATGGTGGAGGACCGAAATTCAAAGATTATCCTCTGTTTGGTGCGCTTAAAATACCTAATGTAGGAACAAGTAATTTTAAGGTATATCTTCCAAAATCAAATGTTGTTGATAGAAGTTTGAAAATATTCACTCCAGAAACAAAATTAATTATTAATCAATATCAACGTATAAAAGGTAAGTCTGGAATTGATTATTTTAATCTTGATGGTTCTTCAGCTGGAATAATTTTTGGACTAAATAAATCTGAGTTAGATTATCTAAAAAAATAAGTAAATGGAAGGAGGAAAATATACAACTTGGTTTCCAGATGATGGAAAAAGAGAGTTAAGAGTTCTTCTTTATAAGTTGGAAAATTGTGGGTTAGTTAAACTTAACAGAGAAAAAGAAAAGTCAGGTTTGTATAATTATATGTGGAGTTTAACCAATAAATGTAAAGAGATTGTTGAAAAAGATGGGCATCTCCAGAAACTCCAAAGAGGAGAAGATATACTTAAATTTTTCACGGCTTTAATGGAAAAAGTAGAAGAAAAAGAATTCTTTATTTCTTAGGGTCCTTTTTCCTTTTCTTTTTATAACAACCAAAAACTTTATAGAGTTGAAAGGAGGTATAATAGAATGAAACTTGAACAAAGTTTAGATAATATAAAACCTGTTGAATCTGAAAGATTAAAAGTTTATACTATTGGAAATTTAGAATATTTAAGTGCAGGTGCTTTGTATACTGGAAATCTTCCACCAATGGGTCCAGGGGGATTTGGTGGCGGTGGTTTTGGAAATAGTGGAGGACCGAAATTCAAAGATTATCCTATGTTTGGAGGGTTTAAACCTATTGGAAGTTTTAGTGATTTTGGACTTTCTAAAGATTTTAATAGAGGTCCAGGAATTTTAAAGGAATCATTTAATTTTTTAGAGAGATACAGGGCAGGAGAACATGAAGATTATGGGAAAGATCATCTCAACTTAGAATATCTGAGTCCAATAACAGGGAAATCATTAATAAATATACATATAGATATGAAAGATAAAGAATGAAACCTAAGATTTCAGGAATAAGTAGTGAAAGTTATCCTATGGGAAGGATTGATCAGTTTACAATAGAAATGCAAGAAAATTTACAAAATCCCTTTATTAATTTATTTAAGGAACTTGAGTTTGAAAAAGATAAAGTGGATAATTTAGATATTGATTATCCTTCTACTAGGGGATACTTTTTCGTTTATAACAAAAATATTAAAGCACACTTTTTTGTTGAGAAAAGTAGAGTAAATTTAATCTTTGATAGCAATATAGAAAAAGAAAAATTGATCGTAATGATTGAAAAATATTTTTCTATCTTTGAAGAATAAGGCAAATAATTTATTTGGCTTCCTTTAAGGGGCCTTTTTTATTTTTAGAAAGATAAATCTTTTATTTTTTCTCCTTATTAATTTTCCTCTTCTTAACTTTCTTTTTAGAAACCTTTTTAGAATTTTTCAAAATTAAAAAATAAATCAAAACAATCAAAGCAATCGCAATAACCAAACTATATATTGTAAAAAACTTAAGCTGGATTTGCGCAGGACATGGCATAACACCTTTTCCACATTTTTCATTTTTTCTTTTACCAGTTGTTTCATCAATAGGGTCATAGTGCCATGCACTTTCTGGATTTGGGTAGTCTGTATAATTTGTAGGAGGAGTTTCAAGTTGTTTAAGATTATTATTTAAAACATCCCATGTCCAAGTGCCAATCCATGAATAAAAAATTCCCCCCTCTTCACAAGTACCGTCTGAAGGGTCTTCAGCATATTTACATGTTCCTATTTTTGTTATACCGTTTGGGTTAGGATTTGGATCCAAACCATCCCAGTATGCTTCACATGAATCCCCATCCCAATAACAATAACAATTATAATTTATTCCATCGCAATTTATACTTGGGTTGTTTTCAAATACACTTTTATTTGCAACATCTGAATTTTTACCATCACATCTTGTGCAATCATCTGAATTTTTTGCATCTCTACAATATGTTACTCCTATACATATAAATTCCCAAATTGTTGTTAGCAAATCTTCGCTCCTTTCATTTTCTACTTTAAAGAAAAATTTATATTCATTTTCTGAACCCCCAGCATTTGCATTATTCACATCTTCTTGTGTTATTATCCATGTTGCAATTATTTTTCCATTTCCATCACCAGTTCCGGTTATTGCATTTGCCCCTATTCTTATATCATCATCATTAAAAGGGTCATTTTCATAAATTTCAAAACTTGCCTCTGTTAATCCAGAATTTTCTAAAACCAAATATATTTCAGTTTCATCTAAATTTGCTTTTATTGAACTAATTTCTTCATAAATATTTGGAAAAGGTTGGACAGCCCAATAAGCCCTTGGCACAGGACATGCACCACAATCTTTATTACATTCAGGAAGAATATTTGTGTCTCCGCAAGTTTCCTCTCCATTACAAGAATTATCCCCACAAATAGGCACGACATCACCATCAGCACAACAAATTTTTATGTCATAATCTCCATATGCTCCGATGTGTGCATTTGTAGAAGATGATAAAGATAAAATATCAATAGGGTATTCTGAATTTGTATGTTCTGCACAATTTGTTTCTCTTGGATCTAAACGAACATGAATGCACTTTAAATCACCATAACAAACATCTACACCATAATTATAAGAATAAGGACTTTCAGCATGAGCATTTGTTTCAGAAGATAAACCTATTATTTTATTACTTGCTTTCCAAGAACATCCTAATGCCATACAAGTGGGGTAATCTTTTCCTTCACACTCTTGGCTACTTCCAGAACAATAATAATTGCACAATTTAACTTCAGCAGAATTGCAACACAAAACATAATCATAATTTTCTTGAGAGTTTAATTCTCCATGAGCATTTGTTGGGTTAGAAATTTTAAAAACTTCTTTGTTATCTGTGCAAGTTGATTCTAATTGAATACTACAACTACCAACAGCAGAACTAACACCTCCTAAAAATATAATTACAAAAACTAAAACAAAAAATAAATTAAAACCTCCTTTCATGCTTAATTCAAGCCAAACTATTTTATAAACATTTCTAAATTATCAAAAACCATATGTTAAGTAATATATTTTATCCAATTATAAGTAAAGTTGGTTCACTTTATTCACATTTAATGAATTTTTCCGGACGTAGTCAAGCCAAAATTTTAAGAAAATAATTAAAATAGTTTGGATTTTACATATTAATAATTTCAACGACCAAAAATTTGCAGAATGCGATTTTGGAGTATGTCTATTAATCCTAAAACGAAATTTTCAAGTTGAGAATAATTTTAAGCAACCTAGATAAATTTGTTTTAGAATTTATTAAAGTTTTAGAACAACATGTTGATTATGTTATAATCTCTGGATATGTATCTATAGTTTTAGGAAGAACAAGAATAACAGAAGATATAGATGTTTTTATAAAAAAGTTTCTAAAGAGCAATTTTCATGCCTTTATAATGATTTAAAAAAACATGGTTTTTGGTGCTTAAATGTAGAGGACGAAAGCGAAATTTTTGATTTTTTAGAAAACAAAATAACAATAAGATTCTCCCGCGAAAAAATGCCTGTGCCAAATTTTGAAGTGAAATTCCCAAAAGATGAACTAGACGAATCTACATCTAAGGATTTTATAACAGTTATCTTCCCTAAAGGAAAAATAAAAATATCTTCATTAGAAAGACACATTTCTTTTAAACAAGATTATTTAGATTCAAACAAAGATAAAGAAGATGCACTGCATATACAAAAACTATTTGAAGATAAAATTGATTATAAGACGATAATAAATTAAAAGCACTTATTAAAATTAAGAAAAATGAGGAAAAAAAGAATTTTTTTAAAGCCAGGTAGAAATAATAAAGAGGAAAGATTGAATTTTGTTAAATTTTGGGTAGAATATATTAAAACTCATTCAGATGAAGAATGGAGTGAATAGTAAAATATGTTAATTAATTCCCAATTAAAAAATTAATTTTTAACAAAACCCACAACCTTCTCCTTTCTTGAACACAAACATTTTATAAAATCTCTTTTCTTTCGCTCAATTAAAACTTATTTTAATTTTCTCATTAAAATAGAATGGTTAATACATTAACCAAAACGCTTAAATAGTTCATTTTGGTTATCTTGTTATGTCATTAAAACAAGATTTATTTTCTAATGCAAAAGAATATTTTGAAGATGCAATTTATTCTAAAAATAAAAAGAATTATAATTCTGCAGTAACTTTATTTTTTAAAGCAATTTCATCACTTGCTGATTTGTATTTACTTATGAAAAAAGGAAAAATACCCTCAAATCATTCTGAAAGATTTAGATTGTTAAAGGAGTTAAATTTTGAAATTTATAAAATTTTAGACAAAAATTTTCCGTTTTATCAAGAGAGTTATAGAACTAAATTAAATTTTGAGGTTGTAAAAATATTTGAAAATGACTGTAGAAAAATACTTGAAATTATTGGAATCAGAATCTAAAAAATTAAAACGAAAAGAGGATATTTTCGATGTTATTTTATATGGTTCTTACATAAAAGGAAAAAGAAAACCAAATGACCTTGATATAATGATTATTTTTAATGAAGTATCACTTGAGAAACAATTAGAATCAATCCAAAAATTTAAAGAAAGTGTTTTGAAAGAAAAAGAATTTGAAATTAAGAAATTAGATGTAAAATCTATAAATTTGAGGGAATTATTTAATAAAAACATTCTTTCAAGACAAGGGGTTTTAACAGGTGGTTTAAGTTTGATTGACAACACTTTTTTTGCAAAGAAATTAGGATTTATTGCGAAAACTCTATTTACTTACAAGTTGAAAAATCTTTCAAATACTGAAAAAACAAGATTTTCATTTGCATTAAATGGAAGAAGAAATGAAAAAGGTCTATTTAAAAAATTAAACTTACAGAAACTTGGAAAAAATGTATTTCTTTCTCCAATAAAAAACTCAGATTTAATTAAAGAGTTTTTAGAAAAATGGAAAATAAAGTTTGAAAATAAAAATATCTTAGTTGAAATTTATAAATGATATCCAAAACATTTTTAAAAAAACTTGCTAAAAAGAATAAGAAAAAATTAAGTGAAAAAGGTTACAAAAAAATAAAAGAGAATATTCTCATTTATCTTGAAAAAGTTATCAAAGAAGCTTCAATAAGCTCTGATTTTAATTCAAGAAAGATTATTAAACCAGAAGATATAGAATTCTAATTCATCAAAACGCAACCACCCCCATAAAACATTTTATAAAATCTCTTTTCTTTTTTAATTCATGAAAATCTATGATCATTGCCCAGACACTGATAAGGAAACTTTGCAACAATTTGAACATTGTGCATCCCAGAAATTTGTCACAGTTGCAGCACTTATGCCTGATGCACACAAAGGTTATGTTGCGCCAATTGGTGCGGTTTTAATCACAAAAGATTTTATTGTGCCGTCCTGGGTCGGGTTTGATATTGGGTGCGGGATGATTGCAATTCAGTTAAAATCAAAACACATTTTGAAAAAAATAAAATTAAACAAAGAAAGAATTTACAACCAAGTTTTTAAAAAAGTTCCAATGGGTTTGGGGAAAAAAAATAAATTAGAAAATCTTTCTGAAAAAACAAAAAAACAATTTCAAGAAATTTTAAAAGATTTTGAGAAAAAAGAGCACGATAAAAAAATTCTGCAATATCTTAAAATAGCATCATTAAATTATTTGGGAACTTTGGGTGCAGGAAATCATTTCATTGAAATAGGTCAAGATAAAAAACAGGTTTGGTTAGTTATTCATTCTGGAAGTAGAAAAATTGGCCATGAAATAGCAAGGCAATACATGATAAAATCTTCGAGCTCAAAAAAAGATTATGAAAAAACTTTTCCTTTGAAAGCAAATTCAAAACTTGGAAAAGAATATCTAAATGCTTTGGATTTTTGTTTAAAGTTTGCTTTATTAAATAGGATGGAAATGAGTTATCAAGTTATAGAAATTCTTGAAGAAATTTTAAATCAAAAAATAAAAACAAAATTTTGGGCAAACAAAAATCATAATCATGCTATTTATGAAAAAGGATTTTACATTCATAGAAAAGGCGCGACACCTGCGAAAAAATTTGAAAAAGGAATTATTCCAGGAAATATGAGGGCTGGGACATATTTAGTAAAAGGAAAAGGAAATCCAGAATTTTTAAATTCTTCAAGCCATGGGGCAGGAAGATTAATGAGTAGAATCCAAGCAAGGCAGAAAATTTCTATGAAAGATTTTAAGGATTCAATGAAGGGAATTAAATCAAATTTAAATTCAAAAATTTTAGACGAAGCTCCAATGGCTTACAAAGACATTGAAAAAGTTATGCAAGCCCAGAAAAAAAGCGTGAAAATTATAAAACATTTGAAACCAATAATTAACTGGAAGGGATAAGATTATTTACAAAACATTTAAATAAGAATTTTTGCTTATGATAAAATAATGGAAGAATTAGACAGCGAATCATACAAAATCCCAATTGAGATTAAGGTTCTCTCTATATTTTACTATGTTGGAGCAATTTTTAGTTTGTTGCTTGGTCTCTTATTTATCTTCGCACCTAATTTAATAACAAAATTATTTCCCCTTTTCAGTTCAACATTATTTATTGTTGCAGGATTTTTTAGTGTTGTACTTGGAATTTTTGGTTTTTTTATTGGGTATGGACTACGGAAAAGAAAGAATTCAGCAAGAACCCTTGCAATAATTTTTGTTTTTGCATCAGCATTATTAAATATTTGTTTAATGATTTACCTTAAGAAAACAGGGAGTATCTCAACCATAATAATAAGTTTATCTATTGGTTTCTATCTTCTTCTTAGTAAAAGAGTAAAAGCATTTTTTGTTAAAGAACAAGAACCCATGAGGTTCAAGAATTACTAAATCCTCCAGCAAAACAATTTTAATTGTCTTGGTTTGTAATCTGTTAAGTTTGCAGTAATAATAACTGATTTTACATAAATATCTTTTGCCCCAAATTCTTCTAAACATTCACTACCACTTACGCAAATTTTTGCTTCACAAATTAAATAATCTAATTTTTTTTCATTTATTTTTTTTCTAATATCTTCTGGAAAGTTAGTCCATTTAACAGGAAGGTTTGTTAATCCCAAAATTTCATTTCTTAAAGAAGAGTTTAATTCAATTTCAGTTAAAATAGAAACTTGGTTTTCATAAATTTCAGAAGAAAAATCTTTTTTTTCAATGTGATTTTGATTAAGGATTATTAACAAAAAAATTGAAATTAAAAGAATTGCAACAAATGCCTCTATAATTCTTATCCATGCTTTTTTGTTTATCATATTATTATATTTAAATATCCAAACTTTATATTTGCTTCTTCATCAACATATTGAATTGGGATTTTTTTTACATAAATATTTGTGGAAAGTTCTTTTATTTCATTTAACCAAATTGTTGTCCCATTAAAATATGTAAACCCAAAATTAAATTCATTATTAATTAGTTCGCCAATATTTTTTTGAGCAGTTACATTTTCAAAAAGTGCTAAAAGTTTAGATTCAAAAATATATTCTTTTGTTGAAATAAGTCCAATTGAATAGTTAGTATCTTTAACAGCAGGTTCACAATCTTCCTCTGTTAAAGTCGCGGGGTTAAGAGTCACATTTGAATAATAAATTTTGAAAAAATCTTGATTTTCTGAAATATCAAATTCTAAATTAGTTGATTTAGAAGATCCAATTAAATTATTTTCACCTTCTTTTACAAGAGCATAATTATAAGTTCCAAAGTTATTTGGATGGGAAATATTAAAGCAAGTTATTTGAGGATTATAAGACCCAATAATATGAATTGTGGCGATACAAAGTTTTTCAGTAGACAATTTAATTAATTCTTTTTCTAAATATTCTAATGCAAGTTCTTTGTTTTGCTGAACCTTTATATTTGGTTTGAAAGCAATATACAAAAAACTCACGAACAAAACAAAAACCACGAACGACAAAATTATTCCAACATGTGAACCTCTTTTTTTCATATTATAGATTATCTAAAGGAGACTTTATATTTTTTATGGAAGCTTGTGAAATTTGGGTATAAATTTGTGTCGTCTTAATATCTGAATGTCCAAGTAGTTTTTGAATAATTCTTAAATCAGTTCCTTGTTCAAGAAGATGTGTTGCAAAAGAATGTCTAAGCAAATGTGGGTAAACTCGTTTTTTAATTCCAGCTTTTTTTGCAGAATTTTTAAGAATTGCCTGAATTGTTGCAGTGGTTAATTTTTCTCCGCGGTTAGATGGAAATAAGATTTCAAATTTATCCATTTTACAATAGTTAAT
>CAZTPM010000002.1:0-27688 GCA_964615065.1 Candidatus Woesearchaeota archaeon | reverse complement strand
CTTTTTTTATGTTCAATTATTCTTGCGGCTTATTCGATTAAGAGAAAATAATTAATATGAAATTCCTACAAAATATTACCCCCCGAGATTACCAAAGCAAAATTTTTGAAACCTGCGTAAAAAATAATTGCTTGGTTGTACTTCCAACAGGCTTGGGAAAAACATTGATTGCTTTAATGCTTGTAATAGATAGAATGGAAAAATTCCCAACAGAAAAAATAGTTTTTCTTGCCCCAACAAAACCCCTTGCAGAACAACATTTAAATTATTTTAAAAAACATTTGCCTGAACTTTTTGCAGACATAGAACTTTTTACAGGGGCAGTAAATTCTGAAAAAAGAAAACATATTTACAAAACAGCAGACATAATTTTTTCAACCCCACAATGTATTTCAAATGATTTAAAAAAAGAACTTTATGATTTAAAAGAAGTTTCCCTGCTTATAGAAGACGAAGCTCATCGCTGCACAAAAAACTATGCTTATAATTTTATAGCAAAAAAATATTTGTGCCAAGCAAAAAACCCACGCTTACTTGGATTAACAGCTTCTCCAGGAAGTGAAGCACCAAAAATAAAACAAATTTGCAGAAACCTTTCTATTGAAAAAGTAGAGTTAAGAACAAGAGAAAGTCCAGACGTAAAAGAATATTTGCAAGAACTTGAATTTGAAAAAATTTTAATAGATTTTCCTTCTGAATTTGAAGAACTCAGGCACATCTTCTTAAAACTTTTTAATCAATATATTGAAGAACTTCGCTCAAGAAAAGTTTTATTTGGACCAGCATCTAAAACAAATTTAATTAAACTTCAAAAAAGCATTATCTCAACTTTATCAAGAGGGAATAAAAATTTTAATTATATGCTCGGAGCAAGCGCTTGCGCACAAGCAATAAAAATCCAACACGCGCTTGAACTTTTAGAAACTCAAACTTTAGAAGGTTTTAACAAGTATTTAAAAAATCTTTTTAATCAAGCAGCAAAAAAACAAAGTAAAGGCGTTGTCAAACTTGTTGCAAAACCAGAATTTAATTTTGTTTTTATGCGCTCAAATGAACTTTTAATAAAAGAAAAAGAACATCCAAAAATTAAAAAATGTATTGAAATTATAGAAAGAGAAAAACTAAAAAATAAAAATGTAAAAATAATTGCTTTTACACAATTTAGAGAAACAGCAGCCACAATTTCAAAAAAAATCAATCAAATAAAAGGAATGAAATCAAAAGTTTTTATTGGCCAAGCAAAAAAAGCTGGTTCTGGTTTAAGCCAAAAAGAACAGAAAAAAATAATTCAAGAATTTTCAGACGGAAAAATAAATGTTCTTTGTGCAACTTCTCTTCATCCAGATGAGTATATTGTATTAAAATACAAAAATAAAATAATAATAAAAAAAATCAGTGAGTTTGTAAACTCATTTCTCAGAGAAAAAGAAAATACAAAAAAAATAACAAATTGGGAGGCACTTTCAACAGACGGGGAAAAAACTCTCTTCAAACCAATAACCCACGTCCATAAACATAAAGCAAAAAATAACCTAATTAATATAAAACTTAAATCTGGCTTTAATTGTTCTATGACAAAAGATCATGAACTATTTACCTTTGATAAAAACAAAAAATTTACTAAAACAAACCCAGAAATAAACAAGTTCGTAGCATTGCCAATAAGGTGTGAAAATATAAAACAAACCATAAAAATTGATGTGATGCAAGAACTATATGAAAACTGTCCAGAACAGGAATTGGGTAATTTTTTCGGAAGTATACAAAGATTAAATCAGGCTAAAATAAGGATAATTAAAAAAGATTTTGATGTCTTATCTAAATTAGAAAAAAAAGAGTTAAGCATTACAAATATCTCAAAATTAGTTAAAAAGGATTATTCAACAATAATAGCTTGTTTAAAAAGATTGAAAGAACAAAACATAATAACTCAAAAAAGAATTGATAAAAACAATAAAAATATATCAGAAATAACAAAAGAAGGAAAGAGATATTTAGATTTTTTAAGATGGTTTTGCCAGAATATAAAATATAAAAAAGGCAAATATAAATTCAAGATAACCGACAATAAAAAAAATCAAAAAGAATTTGAAAAATTTTTTAGACAAAGCATAAATATTAATTATGGGAAAATAAAATTTCCAAGATTCATTAACTTGAACAAGCATCTGGCAAAATTCTTAGGATTTTATGCTGCAGAAGGTTCCACAAGAAAAACAAAAAATACCTCAGATATTTTTTTAGCAGCAAGAAAAAAAGATATGCAACACCTAATGAAAGAGTCTATACAAAAAGGATTAAAATTAAAAACAAGAACAAATTGGAGAGGTGTAGCAATAGATTCCCAAATAGCCCACCACCTAATAAAATATGCTTTCAAAGCAGGGATTGGTGCTTACAATAAAGAAGTTCCAGAGATCATATTTACTGCTCCAACAAACATAAAATGGGAATTCCTAAAAGCTTATTTTTTAGGGGATGGTTCTGTTGGAAAAGATAAAATTGTGCTAACAACTGTAAGCAAAAAGTTAGTTGTAGGATTAATCTTATTACTAAGAACATTAAAAATAGAAAAAATTAGTTTATATAAACAAAAACAAATCTATAGGTTAAACATCTCTGAATCTCTCCCTTTTGCAAAAATCAAAGAGAAAAATAACAAAAGAAGAAAAGCATATCATTCACTAATCCCGACAGCACTGAACTCAAAAAGATTTTTTGAAAAACATAAGAATTTCTTTTCAAAAAGCAATAGAACCAGAAAAAATGGGGCATGGAAAAACGATATCTGCTTTGATTACATCAAAAAAATAACACAAATAACAAAACCTGATTTTGTATATGACATAACTGTTAAAGACACAAAAAATTTCATTGGCGGGACAGGATTAATCTGCCTGCATAATTGTATTGCAGAAGAAGGTTTAGATATTCCAGAAGTAAATGCAGTAATTTTTTATGAACCAATTCCCTCTGCAATTCGTGCAATTCAAAGAAGAGGAAGAACAGCAAGATTAATGAAAGGAAAACTCATCATGCTTATAACAAAAAATACACGTGACGAATCTTTTTATTATATTTCTCGTGCGCGTGAAAAAAAAATGCATGCATCAATAGATTCAATTCAAAAAGAATTAGCAAATAATAAAAAACTTGAATTCCAAAAAAAACTATGAAAGAAATTTTTAATATTTTTGAAAACAAAAAAAGAAAACAAAAAAAAATCATCAAACAAAAAGCAATAATTGATTACAGAGAGAAAAACTCATTAGTCATCTCTGAATTAATCTCATTAGGTTTTGAAATTCAATTTAGAGAATTAAAAGTCGCAGATTATCTTATCAACGACGTCGCAATTGAAAGGAAAACTGTTTCTGATTTTAAATCTTCAATGATAAATAAAAGATTAATAAATCAATTAAAGGGGCTACAACAATATCTAAACCAAATTTTGTTAATCGAAGGGGTAGAAGAACAAGAACTTTATTCAGATAATTCTGAAATAGGAATTTCTGCAAATGCAATTCGTGGCTTCTTACTTTCAATTTTAATAAATTACAAAGTTCCAATGATTTTCACAAAAGATTACAAAGATACTGCAAAATTTATGAGTGTTCTTGCGAAACGAAAACCAAAAGAACTTTCTCTTCGTGTAAAAAAGAAAACACACAATAGAAAAGAACAACTTCAATTTATTCTCGAAGGTTTTCCAGGAGTGGGACCAAAAACATCAAAAAAACTTTTGGAAAATTTTAAAACTATACAAGAAATAATTAACTTGCCAAAAGAAGAATTAGAAAAAATCCTTGGAAAAAAATCAGAAATTTTTAAAGAACTTGTGGAGAGGAAATATTAAATTAACTCACTCAAAAGTTTAGCACCAAGTTTAATCGTCAAACCTGTTTTATCTTTTTCAGAATTAATTTCAACAATATCAACAGCTTTCAAATTTTTCATTTTATTTATTCTTGAAACCAAATAAATCATTTGCCGACTTGTTAAACCACCTGGCTCGCAATAACCTGTTGCAGGGGCAAATGCAGGGTCCACAACATCAATATCAATTGAAACATAAAGTTCTTTTCCATTAGCAAATTCCATTATTGTATCACACATGTCTTGCAAATCTTCATTTAATTTATTCATAGAAATCATTTTTATTTTATTTTTTTTCAAAAAAATGATTTCGCTTTTTTCCATATTCCGAACTCCAACTAAAAGAATATTTTCAACAGGAAAACCATATTCAATCAAAGCCCTCAACCATTCTTCATGAGTTGGTTCTTTCATTGGCTTCATTAAATCAGTATGAGCATCAAAAACAATCAAGCAAGGTTTTTTGTTTTCTTTTTTACAATAATCTAAAAAAGCCCTCGTGGTTGAATAACTAATTGAATGGTCCCCACCCAAAAAAACAGTTCTTGGTTTTACCTCAAAATTTTCCAAGGAATTTTCATAAATTAATTTATTTGTTAAATCCAAATTAGAATTATCTAAATGAATTTCCTCTAAATCCAAAAGATGAGTATCAATTGGTTTGGCTTGCTCATTTGAATAAAGTTCCTTTAAAGAATCTAAAACAGCATTGCCTGCTTTTTCACAACCTTTTGTTTTTCCCAACCCATTTATTCCAGGAATTTTTATAATAAACATAAAAATAGATTGAAATTAGAATTTAAAAGTTTAATGAAAACCGGCTTTGGTGAAACCATTTAAATTTTTGGTTTTTGGATTAATTTATTTGGCAAAGCATACAAATTAAGGGTGGGTTTCCGAATGAAATGAGGATTTATAGTGGGAATTGCCAAAAACCAAAAATAATCTTGATAGGAATTCACCAAAGCCTAAAAACCCATTATACTATTTTATCTGAAAATTAGTCGAACTTTATGCTTAAATCAATATAATTTCAAAATCGCGTTTCCAGATGTTTTTGTGGATAAATCATTTAATCTTCAAAATAATAGGGGCAACATCATTTTATAAAAAGCACACCCAAAATTTTCCTCTTCTAAAAATTCATTTCATAAACTTATAAATGAAAACCAGAATTATATGCTTTAGCAGGATAACCTTTTGCAACTGCATCTTGAGGGCTTCTTGGCGGGCTTTTTGGTTGAGATGGTGCAACATTCCCTTGACCAGTTTTAAAACCTTGTTTAGATTTTTTCAATTTTCTAATAATCAAAAAAACAATTATAATAATTATTACAATTAAAACAACTATAATTAAAATAAATATCCAAAGTTTACTTACTGGTTTTTCTGCATCACAATCATCAGGGCAAAGATAAGAACTTTCATCAGCATCACAAACACCATCACCACAAGGTCCTATAATACACACACCACAATCTGATTTACATTCAGGAGGATTATCAGTATATCCACAATCTTCATACATATCATCACAAACTCCATCACCACAATAACTTGAATCTGAACAATTTTTTGTTTCAAAAGGCTTTCTGATTAAAGTTCCACAATCATTCAAATCAAAACAAGTTCTTGTTCCGCAATTACCTAAAGACCAACCAGTGCATTTCCAATCAGGTGTGCAACCACTTGGTCCATGCCCTGGCCCAGGAGGATTTGAATTACAAATTTCATCTTCACCTAAATCAACCCATTTTAAATTAATATTACATTTAAATAAATACACTCCAACACATTTTTCCTCACCCATAAAAGAACATTCTTGTCCAGCTATATTTTTTTTACAATTTCCACTCATATCAGCAATATAATTTTCATCACACAAACAACCTGTGCAATTATCAATACCATCACATTCTTCTTCAAAACCATCATCATTTAAACTTTGCCAAATTCTATCACCACAATAACTAAGTTGAACACATTTTCCATCAACAAAAGCAGGAAGTGCTCCTCCATTATCTTCCCAAGTATTTAGTGCCCCACAAGTTTTAATTAATTTCCCTTCAGAACAAACATCACCACATAAAATATTTTCTTCACCCTCTATACATTCAGGTCCTCCAGGAGTGCATTGTTCACCTGTTAAAAAGTTCCAAACTAAGCTAAAAAAAACAGTTGATTTTTCTAAATCATCTGGAACACCTGAAAAAGCAGAACCACAAGTTCCTTCTGAACATGAACCAACTTTACATTCATAATCATTTAAACATTCTACACCATCTTCTAATAAAAAATATGAAATTCCATCAGTGCCACAATAATAAGTTGAATCTATTGGTCCTGGAGGTGAACAAGCAAAAATAGTTGATAAACTAAAAATTAAAAACAAACTAAAAATTAAAAAAAGATTTCTTCTTTTTGCCATCATATAAAAAAACAAAACTAATTTAAATATTTATCTAATTAAAATTCCTTTTATGTCCAATCAAAATATGTCATAACAGGAAATCAAAAATTAGTTGGCAACAAATTACCCAAATTAATATGCCTCCAAAATCGCCTGCAAATTTTTTCGCTTAATATTGCTAATATAAAAAACTTGACAAAGTCAGTTTTAAATTTTTAATTGTAAATGAAATAAGGAGAGCGCAGCGAGGCAAAATCCAAAGGATTTTGAGTTTAGAATACAATCGACCAAAAGATTTATATATGCTACTCTATAGTTATATAAACTATGGCACTAATAGACAGAATAGAAAAATCAGCACAAATAACAGAACGATTTAATGAAGGAGTATTGTATAGCTTAGAAGATACTGCTAAAAGAATTGAAAATTATAATGAAAGAATTGCTGATTTTTTTATTGATGCGTCTAGAGACCCTGTTAAAACATTCAAGCAATTATATAATGATGTTTTAACTTATCTGAAACATTAAAAGGCTAAATTCTGAATTAGACATATCTTATAATTATATACTAATTAAAATTTCCTCCCTCCCAAAATCATAAAGAATTAAATCCCTATTCAGGACTCATACATGCGCCATATTCATCATTTGATTGAGAAAATCTACTAGTTAAAAAACACCAAATCTTTTTCAAAAAACCTGCTTGGGCTTTCAAAGCTTGACTAACAGAAGTGCATTTCCCACTTAAACAAACATTTTCAACACATTCATAATCAGAAACACAATCTTCTCCATTTTCAATAGTTTCTGTCATTAAAAGAGTTTCAGGATTACAATAATAAATTACATTTACCATAACTTTATTTATAATTGCCCCTGTAGCTTTTTTATCTAAAGGCTCAACATCTACGGATGTTAATTTCTGCCCTTTAATTCTTGTTCCAGGTGTAACAGATATATTAATAATTTCTGCATTTGCTCCTTCTGGTTTACATAAAGGAATATTTTCCCCAGAACCAACAGTTCCTCCAGCAAGAGTAATTTCATCCCAAACACAACCTAAAAAAATGCATGTTTCTTTATCATTACGATAATCATCACAAACGCCTGCATTTAATTTTCCTGAACACAAACTTTGATTATATTCACAACCTTCTTGATTTATACATGTTTGTTGATTAACTGAAAAATCAGAACAAGAAGCAGATGTTCCAGTACAAGTTCCTGAGGTGCTTATTAGTGAGGCCGTAATTACATCTTTTGGACTTGGGGGGGATAATTCCCAAGCACAATTTTTTTGAGATTCACATGCAGTATTATTAGTATTAGTAAAATTAGAACAAGCATCTGGTTGACCATAACATAAGGCCGGGCTAAAAGAACATTCATAATCAGTACAATTTGCTTCATCTGCTGAAAAACTTTCACATGTTTTAAGAATAGAACCAAGACATCTTGTTTGTATTATTGTTGCGTCTCCTATATAATTACATTTTCCTTCAGAACAATCATATCCTGTTCCACAATCATATTCTTCAACTAAGCAGTTACCTCCTTTCACACAATAAAATTCGCTTAATAAATTCCCTACACAAAAATCTGTATGTGAAAGACCATCCTTTCCAAAACATGTTCCGCTTGTATTATAAATTTTGCCACCATCACTATCAGAACAACCTTCAACCACAATAGTTCTAGCATCAGAAGGAACACATTTTCCATTAACACAAGATTCCCCTACCAAAGTTTTACAAACCCCACAAACACCACCACAACCATTATCACCGCATACTTTGCCTGTGCAATCTGGTGTGCACGTATAACCACACTTTCCTTCTCTTCCTCCCCTATCTACTAAAACATTACTTTCATTGCAAGACCACCAATTTGTACCAACACACTTCCCATCTCCTTTTTCTATCCATCTATTAGCTTCACAAACATAATAATTTTCTGATGAGCATATCTCTTCTCCTTCTGTGCAAACATTAACATCACCAATATTTCTACAAACATCTTGTATCCACCAAAGCAAACCCCCTGTATACCACTCACAAGGATCTAAACAATTTTCTTCCTTTAATATAGCAGAACAAATAACAACTTCTTCTTCTGCATTACAAGTATCACCATACCAATATCCGCCAGCACCATCACAATTTGTGTCATCACATAAATTTAAATTATTAGTATCACAAACAGGTTCTTCACCCCAAGAACAACCAGGAACAATTCCACATTGTGTTTGAGTTAAATCTTTACAACCTTTAGTTAATGCGCAATCACATGACGTTCCAAGACCCTCAAAATATTCAACTTCCTGACAATTTATATTTCCACACACATTAGGTGCTTCAGGTGAACAACTAAAAAGCCCCTCCCAAGATTCTGTATATTGACCACAATTTACTACTGGTGTTCCAGAACAAACACCTTCAGGACTTGACCCCCCAACACATTGCCCATCACTACATTCATAACCTTCGTCGCAAACCCCACAGCTTCCAACACAACCATCATCACCACATTCTTTATTTACACAATTAGAAACACATTTTTCTTTCCAAGAACAATCCCATACTTGAGAACATTGGTATTCCCTGAAATCTGAACAAACTTTTTCTTTACAAATTTCCCTTACTTCTTTGCAATAAATTGGAAAATCGTTTGCATTTCGATCACAACCATTCTTTAAAAGACCAAAGAATTTATAATCTTGCCAAGTAGAACATTTACCAGTAACTTTACCAACACAAACACCTTCAGCTTTCACAACCCCAAAAGAACCGAGTAACATTAAACCAACTAATAAAAATAATCCAAAAATCTTCACACTCTTTTTTTCCATATTCAATTTAATATTTCCTTGTTTATAAATATTATTATTATTCTAAAGCTTATTTCTAAAATCAGTAAATATTTTTTCTATTCCCCACTTCAACCATTAGCAATTGCAACAAAACCAGAACAAAGAATATACTTAACACGTTTTCCAACAACACCACAAAAATCTTCTGCAAATTTATCTAAGATAATTTATCTTTAATTCCACATCTCCTCAAACCAAAACCCAAGAAACTATTTTATGCTTTCTACTTGCCTTCAGGAACCAATGCAAAAAAACTAAACTTTTCTTTTGCTGACTTTGCTAAATCTTTAACATCTTTCAACTTAACATTTTTTATATTTTTTTCAAATTCATAAAACTCTTTTGCCTGACCATCTATTTCAGCAAAAAGTAAATTTTGCATTTGAGATGCAGAATCTTCTTGAGAAATTTTATAATTCCCAATTAATTGTTCTTTAATAGAACTTAATTCTTTTTCACCCAAATTTTTTGCAACTTTTTCAAATTCTTTTAAAATTAATCCTTTAACTTTTTCAAGATTTTCTTTCCTTGCCCCAACATAAATAAAATTGTATGCAAAATATTTTGAAATTTGCGAACCCCCTTTAACAGCATATGCAAGGTTTCTTTTCTCGCGAATTTCTTCAAACAACCTTGAGGACAAACCTCCAGCCATTAAACAAGTAAGAATTTTTGCAGCATTTGATTTTTTATCTTCTGCCAAAGGAACATGATATGCAAAAACTAAATTAGCTTGATCAATGCCTTTTCTTTCTTCAACTTTAATTTCATTTTTTAAATCAAACTTTTTAACAGAAATTTCAGATTTTTCGTTTCCAAAATTTTCTTCAGCAAAATTCACAAGCTCATTAAAATTTGCATTACCAACAACACACAAAACTATATTTTTAGGAACATAAACAGATTTAAATTTTTCAATCATTTTTTTCTGATCAATAAAATTCATTGTTTTCTCTGTCCCAATTAAATCAATGCTTAATGTTCCGCCATACAAACATTTTTGAATTTCTTCAAAAACATATCTTAAAGGATTATCATGATACATTTTTATTTCTTCAAAAATAACTTTTCTTTCTTTTTCTAATTCCTTTTTCTCAAATAAAGGATTTTTCACAAGATCTGACAATACATCTAAAGCGATTTTTAACTTGTCCGAAGGCATTTTGCACCAATATGCAGTAATTGCATTTTCTGTAAAGCCATTCATTTCCCCACCATTTTTTTCTAACTCTTCTGAAATTTGTTTTGAAGTCCTATTTTTTGTTCCCTTGTAAAGCATGTGCTCTATAAAATGCGAAATCCCTTTTTCAGAAAGTTCTTCATGAATTCCACCATGACGCACAGCAAAAGCCACACTAACAACAGGCAAATCTCTTTTCTCAAAAAGAATTGTCATCCCATTTTTCAAAACTTTTCTATAAAATTTTTGTTTCATAAACTAAAAAAACTTTCAGACTATATAAATATAATCCACCTATGGTTTAATAAAACCATTAATTTTCAAACCATTTCACTGGATATCTAAAAAAAATTCTACAGATTCCAGAATTAGCAAGGGTAAAGTAAAACTTTCCTAAATCAAAATTTCAAAAAAAGTTTCACTAAAACCTCAAAGCAAATACTATTTTAAAAAAGTTAAAATCATCCATGTAATTCCCGCACCAAGAACAATTCCAATAATTAACCATAACCACCATTTCTTTTTTTTCTTAACTGGTGGCACAGGTTGCACTCCTATAGTTTGCGTCGTTGGAGTTTGTTGAACAACAGGACTTGTTTGTGCTTGCGGTTGTATTTGTTGAACCATTTTGAACATCTATCATATTAAAAGAAACCTTCTTTTTAAAATTTTTCATAATGCTTTTAAGCAACTATCTCCTTAATAAATCATGCCGATCAATGCTCATCCAGAATATCTTGCCGCTGAAAAAGAATATTTAGAAGCAGATTCTTTAGAAGAGAAAATTGAAAAATTAAAAAAAATGATTTCTTTTATGCCTGGGCACAAAGGTGCTGAAAATCTTCGTGCACAATTAAAAACAAGGTTAAAAAAATTTCATGCCCAATTAATCAAGGCAAAAAAATCAGGAAAGTCAACACAAACAGGAATAAAAAAAGGAGATTTGCAAGTAGTTCTTGTGGGGCACACAAACACAGGAAAATCCAGTTTAATTTCTATTTTAACAAACGCAAAGCCTAAAATTTCAAACTCAGAATTTTCCACAAAACAACCATTTATTGGAATTTTAAAATACAAATCAATTGCAATACAACTAATCGAAAATCCAGCAATCAATTCTAAAAATTACGACAGGGGTTTAACAAACAGCGCAGATGTAATCTTAATTTTAATAAAAGACCAAAGCGAAATTGAAAAAATAAACATTCCAAACAAAACAAAAATAATTGTTTTTAATGAATTTGAAAAATTATCCGAGAACGAAAAACGAAAACTTGATTCAAAATTTCAAACTAAGAAATATAATTTTATTTTTATCTCAACAAAAACAAGTTTTGGAATTGAAGAATTAAAAAATAAAATCTTTGAAAAATTTGACAAGATAAGAATTTATACAAAAGAACCAGGAAAAGAAAAATCTCCTCGTCCAATTATTTTAAAAAAAAATTCTACAATAGAAGAAGTTGCTGAAAAAATTCTCAAGGGTTTTTCTAAAAATGTAAAACAAACAAAAATCTGGGGGCCTTCTTCAAAATTTCCAGGACAAAAAGTTGGTTTAAAACACAAATTAAAAGATTTAGATGTTGTTGAATTTAAAACCAGATAATTTTAAAAAAGAGTTTTACTTCAAATTAAAATGAAAAAAGAGGAAAAAGAAAATAGAGAAGAAATTTTAAAACAATTACCAAAAATAAAAAAAGATAGTCTAACTCTTGAAAAATTTGAAAAAACAGATTTAACTTATGGAGAAATTAAAAAAGAAGTTCAAAAACTTGAAAAAAGAAAACTGATTGAAAGCTTTTTTGACGAAGACGAAGAAATAAAAAAGTATTTTTTAGTAAACAAGAAGAGTAAACCTAAAAAGGTTAAAGAAAAAATAGATAAAAAAGATATTCAAGAAAACACAATTTTCAAACCAATAAGAAATATAAAACAAAAAATATTCTGCCTTGTTTTTCTTGCTTTAAGTGCTGGCTTTATAATATGCAATAGATTTTCTGTTTCAGGAACAATCATTCCTTTAGGAAAAGTTGGAATTAGAACATTGCCTTTTGCAATGGTATTTTTTATAATTGGTCTTGTGTTCTTTTTTGTTTCTTATAAAAAGAAAAAATAATCAATTAAATTGGCAAACTTGTATTCCCAAACATTTGTTCACCCAAATCAGCAGCAGGTTGCCCACCTCCGCCAACAATTAAATTCCAAACAAAAAAACCTACAAAAATTAACAAAAGAACAATCAAAATAAAAACCCAAATTAACCAAGGTTTTCTTCCTCTTTGTTCAGCAATAAATTTAAGATTACTCATTTTTATAAGCTTCCTTGTAAAGATTATTTAATTTTTTATCATTTCTTATTTTTTTCAATAACAAATTCACTTCTTTAGTAAAAGCGTTTTTCAAATCAAGAGGATGCAATTTTTTATCCACAAAATCTTTTTCAATTTCAGAATATTCTAAATATTCTAAATTGCCACCATATTTTTTCTCTCTCTCAATTACAAACTTTTCATTTTTATCTTGTTTAATAATCATCAAAACATATTTTAAAAAATCCAGAATCCCATTTTCAGGATTTCCTGCAACACAATTTGCTTTTATAACTTTTTTTTCAACTTCTTTTTCAGCATCTAATAAACTAATCTTACTGGCTTTTATACTTGAACTCATTTTTTCACCAACCAAGCCACGAATCATAGGGGTCATTAATTCAATCCTTGATTTGTATCCTATCTTAGGTAAATATTCCCGAGCATAAACTAAAATTTTTCTTTGGTCAAGCCCTGCAAATTGTGCATCTACTTTTAAATATTCTTCATCAAGTGCTTGCATTAAAGGATAAATCATTCCAGAAAGTTTTACCTTTTCACCCATAGCACTCTTAACAGCTTCTGATGCAGACTTTTTACAAATTCTCAAACTAGACAAAGTGCTTAATTTTAAAACATCATTAAAATATTTTTCATTAAGTTGAATATCTTTTCCACGAACAAATTCAAGTTTTTTTGCATTAACACCAATAGTTTGCAAAATTAAAACAATTGCTCTTTTATAATATTCATAACGCTTATCCAAAATTTCCCAACTAACACTATCAAGGGCCGCATGCAAATCTGCAATTAAAATTTTTACTTCCAAACCTGCTTTCAAAAAATCTGCAATTTTCAACATTGGGAAAAAATAAGCTAAAGACGGGCTTGCCGTCGGCATGGTCCCCCAGTAAACAGAAAAGGTTTTTTTTCCTAATTCTTTTTCTAATTCTTCCTTTCCTAAAACCTCTTGCAAATTTCTTGTAACAAGTTCAACTCTTTTTTTAATATCCATAAAATACAAAACAAATATTAATTATTAAATGTTTCCAAAGAAATTACTTTGTGCTCCTTTAGATACATATCACAAACTATTTTAGATATAAATTGATTTAGTTTATTCACGATTAATGAATTTTGCCAAAATTTATCAAGCCAAAATTTTAAAAAAATAACTAAGATGGTTTAGATTACATATTAATTATTTTAGCAACGGAAAAATCTGTGAAACACAATTTTGGAGTTCTATCAATTTGAGCAATTTGTTACAAAGTAATTTTTGGTTTTGTATTAATATACATCAGCAAGTTATGCACAAAGAAATTATCTTCGGGAATAATAATCCCAAAAAACACCTCCTGTAACAGGAGCTGGTTCAGGTTCTGGTTCAGGAATTGGTTCTGATATAATTGGAGCTGGTTCAGTTGGAGTTGGTGTTGGCTCTACTGTAGGAGCAGGTTCAGGTGTTGAACATACCCAATTTCTACCATCTTGGCAAGAAGGATAAGAATTTGGACCGCAGTTAGGAGCCAGACCTTCACATCCTGGTGGTTGCTCCCCTACTTTAGGAACTTGATCTTGCCCACCGTCATTCATGCATCCATAATCTGGCTCACAATGATATCCATTCGGACAATCCATCTTCGAACAATCATAACCTTTCCAAGTATCCTGACTTTTCTGCTCATCCACCCATCGGTTTTCGTCTTCAATCATTCTCTGTTTGTCATCCATTTCTCTTTGCTGAATTTTAGGAAATTCCTCCCTCATAAATTTCTCGCAATCAGGAGGCCAGTGAATTCTATTCTCCTTGCATTGCCAAGTTATCTCTCCTTGTACATCTTGGAATTTCTCTCCAACACCATATTGTTCTCCGATGCCATTCACTGAATTTTCAAAACATTTTAATCGTTCATTAGAATCTTGAATCCCCATGCAGTCAGCACCAGGCGAACCAAAATTGCCCGGCCCCTCCATCATGCTGTCCATGAATTTCTTGCATTCACTTAGTTCCAAATTTTTTTCAACACATTCAGGAGGCATCATTTTCTTCCCGCATTCATCAGGAGTCAAACCCTTGCACTCAGGAGGCATCATAATTTCATCACAAACTTGTCGGGCATCTTTTTCACCTTTAATTTTTCCAGATTCAATGCCTTCTTTCAAAATAGCTTTACACTCATAAGGAGCATTAATTTGTGTCATCACGAGCATGCAATCTTTCGGGTCCTTCGCACCTTCTTTTACACATTCAGGAGGCATGTACATTCCATACTTTGCCTCGCCAAAATCCATTTGAAGAGTATCAAAAACATTTTGCAAATAATCTGGCAACGTCGGCATTTTAACCTCCTCCATTGCCTGACAAGAACTCTCATCCCCTTCGTCGCAGGCTACAGCAAGAGGTGCAATTTTATCACAGGCAACAGAAAAATCATAAAAAGAAATATCCTCGCATTTGCAATCACGTCCAGATGTTTTGAAACAACTAGACATAATCTCTCCAAACTTCTTTGCTTCTACCTCCTGCTCCTTGGTCAACTGTTGATTTAAATTCTTTTTCCATTTAGGAGCATCTCCTTCCACATTGCAGATTTTGGAATATTGCAAAGGGTCCAGCCCTGCCAGTTGCTCACACAATGATTTTATCTTGTCTGAAATTTCAACAGCAGTAATAATGCCTGTTTCTTTTTCAAGAACCCCGTTGACAAAATTCCCCTTTTCACTTTCAACAATTTTACTGTCAAGCTCTGTCATGGTCCTGTAAATAACAGCCGCACTTTTTCTCGCTTCCTCTCTCTTTGCAGGGTCTGCTTCACTCTCAACTTTATCAGCATAACCTTTATATTTTTCTAAAGCAATTTTCGCAGCGTCGTAATTACCTTCCTCAACCATTGCTTTTATTTCTGCAACTTTCTCCTCACGATTTTGAATGCTGTCTTTAAAATTACTCATAATACCATCAACAAAATAAAAAGCACTATCTGGAGTCAAACCAGGATCTACAATAGTTTCTCCTGCATACTCTTTCCCAAGAACTTCTAAATTAACAACATCTTCCGGAACATTTGCCCCAGCATCTTCAGTAGAAATTGCATCAGCAGGAATTGTTTCAGCAGGAATTGTTTCAACAGAAGTTATGTCTTCAGCGACAGCAGAACTTGCATCACCTGCACTAATATTTTCTTCTGCCAGAACAGGTGCCAAGGAAAAAACAAACATCCCCACGACAAAGAAAATTAATAAAGCTTTCACTCCTTCCATATTATATAAATAAATTTAAGCATTAATAAACTTTTCCTTAAATATGTTAATCCAAATTCTTTCCTCAATCTTATTAGGAATTTTATTCGGGACATTCACAGGTTTAATTCCTGGAATTCATATAAACCTTGTTGGAACTTTTCTTGTTTCATTGTCTGCTACATTATTTTTTAAAATCCCAGTAATTTATCTTGTAGTATTTATTACAGCAATGGCGATTGCCCATACTTTTGTAGATTTTGTCCCTTCTATTTTTTTAGGTTGCCCAGACACAGACACAGAACTTTCTGTTTTGCCTGGACATGAACTTTTAAAAAAAGGCCTTGGCTATGAAGCAATTCTTTTAACAAATTATGGGAGCTTAGCAGCAATTTTTATTTTATTATTAATCGCCTTTCCCTCTATATTTTTAATTTCAAAAATAAATAATTTAATTCAAATTTTAATTCCTTATCTTTTAGTTTTTGCCTCAACTTTTTTAATTTTTTCTGAAAAAAAGAAATTTAATGCCATAGTTGTTTTTCTTTTGTCAGGCTTTCTCGGGTTTTTAGTTCTTAATTTAGAATTTGTTGCCCAACCACTTTTGCCTTTACTTTCTGGTTTATTTGGAGGTTCAATGTTGGTTTTAAGTATAAAAAATAAAATTAAAATTCCAAAGCAAAAACTAACAAATCCAAAAACAAAAATCTTCAAACCTTTGCTTGGTGCTTTAATTGCTTCTCCTATTTGCAGTTTTCTCCCAGGCTTAGGAAGTGGACAAGCAGCAATAATCGGAAACTCAATTTCTAAAACAAACAAAAAAGGTTTTCTAATTCTTCTTGGAGCAACAAACACTTTAGTCATGGGTTTTTCATTTATTTCTCTTTATATAATTTCAAAGGCAAGAACAGGCGCAGCAATTGCAATTTCAGAAATCCTTGGAATTTTTTCTTGGAAAATTTTGGTTTTAATTCTTTTTGTAACTTTAATAAGTGGAATTTTTTCTTTTTTTATTACAAAAACCTTAGCAAAAATTTTTGCACAAAAAATTGCAAAAATAAATTACACAAAACTTTCTATCTTAACTTTAATTTTTTTAGGAATAGTTGTTTTTCTAATCTCAGGATTTTTTGGTTTTCTGATTTTGTTAATTTCAACCCTAACAGGAATTTATTGTATTTCATTAAAAGTCAGAAGAACAAATATGATGGGTTGTTTATTATTGCCAGTAATTATTTTGTATTTATTTTAATCAAATAGGAAATTTATTATTCCAACACCCTAAACATGTATTTTCACTTGTTCTTCCAAGAGCCACAACATAATCTTCTAAATTAATATATTCTAATGAATCTGCTCCAAGATATTCTCTTTGTTCTTCAAGACTTTTTCCTTTTGCAAGAAGTGTTCCTCTTGATTTTGGAAAAATATTATATTTACAAAGATATTCATTTTCAGGAGAACCTATTCTTACATGAATCTCTTTTGCTCCACCCCCTCTCAATAAAGGAATAAGCTTATTTCTAAGAGTTTTACCTTCTCTTATAGAATCATCTACTAACACAATAATTTTGCCTTCAATCGCTTCTTCTACAACTGATTGTTTTCTATTTACTCCACGAATTCTTCCAGATTTTGTTGGGTCAAGAAAAGTTCTTGTTATATACCAATTCTTAAAAAGCCCTTCATCATATAATACTTTAGAACCATGAGAGTAACCAATAGCATATCCCACCCCAGAATCACGAACAGGTATTACAATATCTGTTTTAAATCCTCTTTTCTTATCTTGCTCTCCAAGAATTCTACCACATTTTTCTCTAACAGCCTTTACAGCAATACCCTCAAAATAAGAATCAATTCTTGCCCAATAACCTGGCTCAAAACCACATAAAGATTCCACGCCTTTTAACTGTTTTATTGTTTCAATACTATTATCAATAAAAATTATTTCTCCTGGTTTTACATTTTTTATGTCATAATTTCTCAATCCTAAAGATTCTTTTAATGAACAAGACTCAGAAGCAAAAGCTCGCATTGTTTCATTTTCACCAACAACCAAAGGTTCTACACTAATAGGACTTCTAAAAACATATAATCCTCCTCCACCAAGAATTCCTAAACTATAAACTCCTTTAACTTGTTCTGCCATTCTTTCAATTCCCTCTGCAATATTATTAATTTCTTTACCTTCTGTAATAAGTTTTCCAATAATTTCCACATCAGAATGTTTTATTGAAAGACTATGCCCCCTCATCATTAATTTGTTTGTCAAACTTTTTTTATTAAGTATCTTCCCATCATAAACTATTGCTAATTCACCTAACTTAGATTTAAAAGATATTGGCTGTTTAAATAAAGGATGAACATTTCCTATTCCTTTATTTCCTTGTAATTTCCTCACCCTTTTAACAAAAGTTTTATCCAAAACCATTCCTTCATAACGAGAAGAATATAATCTCTTATTATTTAAAGTTACAACCCCACAAAAATTCTCCCCCCTATGTTGTAAAGAAAAAAGACCAGTCAATAAAATATCCTTACAATCTCCTTTTGAAACAATACCAAAAATTCCACTCATAAAACTAAAACAAAAAATAATCTTTTAAATTCTGTTGTTGTGTAAAATATACATCCTAAAAAAAACTTAAGATTAGTCTGGGTAATTAGGATTATTATTTTATATTTATTTAGAAAGGACTTTTGTGTATAAAGTCTAAATAAAGACTTACTTTTTACACAGAAATGAACCAATAAATCATTCCAAAAATGAAGATTATCGACAATCCCAAAAACTTTTCTTGCTTCCAACGGTTTTTTCTTTTTTCCCATATTTAAAACCACCCCCCCAACTTTTCCTACTTTCATTTAACCACACTTGGACGAATGAATGAAAAAACATTAGAAGAATTCACTAAGAGGTTTTTGCTTCTCCAATTCCTTCCCAAAAACAGCATCAATATTTCTTTTTGTAATCTCAAGGTTTTGTTGCAGATAATTTGAAAGATTATATTTTTTTGCTAAAGTTAATGCAGCTTCCAAATATTTCTTCACACCGCCTTCACTAACAGTAAAGATTACTTTTCCAGAACATCTTGGACAAACCCCTGACAAAGGCAAACGCCGCATAATCTCATTACACTTCACACATCTAAAAGTCTGGGTTGAAAACTTTCTAAGGTTCCCTTTCATATCTCTTAAAAAATGCTTGTCAATAATTAAACGCGCAGTATCAACAGTGTCTGCAGATCTCAACCTTTCAACAAGTTCCATCTGGTGCTGAACTTTTTCTTGCATTGTTCCTAAACTTTTATAACTTGAACAAACCACACCAGAATTAAAATCATTTGTGCTATGCGTAAAACCCAACCCAACAAAAGGATCTTCTCCTAATTTAAGTGCACGACTAACATCTTTTATTTTTACTTCAGAAGAATGTTTTCCTTGTTCTGCTAATTGATAAAGTTCAAGAGGATAACCATTTGTAATTTCAAAATCCAGAATCTGGTCATCAACTTCTCCTGCATTTATTTTTGAATTTAAAACAAGGGGTGCGTCTTGAGTTCCTCCACGATGACTTGGTAAAAATTCTTTTGAAAAATTTAAGAGAACATCACCCAACAACATTACTGCAGCTTCATCACCATCACATTGCTTAGTTAAAATAGAATTTCCAACAACCAAATGATTTTTAGTGCCAACATTTAAACAATAACTTTCTTTTTCTCCAATTTTTTCAATAGAAATTATTGGGTCATAAACAAAATTCTTATTATATTCAATTCTCATGCCATAAGGACTCTTATTTTTATGATGCTCTAAAATACTTTTTTTTCTTTTTGATAAAAAGTTTATTTTCATAAATTCCTTAATAAAATCAGAACCAATAATAAGTTTAGTAATTTTAAATTTTGGAATTTCTCTATTTTTTCTCAAATAAAATTCCCTAATTTTTGGGCCTGGTTTTTTTTCATATTCATATCTTTTAACGAAAATCCCAAATCTTGCTAAACAAAATTCTAAATCAGATAACAACCCTTCACTAACACTATCACAAGTTACCCTCATATCAGACAAACTCACACTTCCGTCTCCTTCAAAATAACCTCTTAAAACAGCAGATAATTTTTCCAAAGGCAAACTTAAAAATAAATAAGGAATCCTTTTTTCTCTTGCAACACTCCCGCACTCTAAAATCTTTGTAAAAAACAAATATAAAACCTTAGAAGAAAAAGTCACCCTGTCTTTTTTTCTCTCACTCGGATTTAAATCAAAATGTGTTTTTATTGTTTTCTTAATAAATTCTCTTAATTTCCCATCATAAGAAGAAATATAAGCTTGGTTCAATCCTTTTTTTCCAGAAACATGTCTGGAGTATCCTTTGGCAATATATAAACCAATAATTTCCAAAAGATCTTTTTCCAATTTAATAATTATCGGAACTTCAACAGAATCTTTTTTGATTGCAATTTTTCCTTTTTTATAAATTTCTTTTTTTAATTTATTATTCAAACTTAAAATAAAATCAAGAGGATAACTATTTCTTATTTTATAATTCATAAATTGTTTTTTAGTAATTTTTAATTTTTCAAGAACTCTTTTTTTTTCTTGCTCATCTAATCCTAAAAGAACATTATTAATCTTCCTTACCATTAATTTCTCGTCGTTTAAAAAATCCAATAAATTAATTTCTTTTATATCTTTAGAACTTATAATAATTTTTTTTAGCAAAGGTAATTTATCTCCAATTTTTAATTTGTTTGCTCTTTTTATTTTGCCATCAATCAAAAATTTGTGATTTTCTGTAACTTTTATTTTTTTTCCTAAAGAAGTTTTAATTTCAAACATCAAAGATTTTGTATGTTTAGTAAAATTATTTATTTTAACTTTTTTAGATTTATTATCAAATCCAAGTGTTTCAAAATCATTTACTTTTTTTTCTTTTGTTCCATAAGTATCAACAAGTTTTTTTGGATTTAAATTCTCAACTAATTCCCCTATTTTAAGGTTTCTCCAAAAACCATTTTTCTTTATAGAAATATAAGTGTTATAATCAAAACAATCACGCCTAATAGCAGCATGCATATAAGGACTTGCATATAATCCAAGTGTATTTGAAAAACCAATAAATCTGCAAACAACACCTGCACAATTGTGCGGGGCCATGCAAACACCAAGCTGACCAACAAGATCTTCTCTTTTTTTAAGATTGTAAAAAGGTTTTAATCCATAAAATTTAACAAGCAAATCATCAACATAATTACAAACCTTGCAAAAAACATCGTCGGCTTTTTCATCAGGCGATTCAACTGCACTTGGCAACAAAACATCGTGTGGCATTATTTCTAAAATTTGGTTTTCATCAACAAGTTTTTTTCCAAAAATATCTTTATCATATCCAAGTTCTTTTAATTTCAAAATACTCACTGAAACTTCTTTTGGTTTAAATGAAACTATTGGAAGTTCTGTCGCATCAAAACGAATTGTCCCATCTTTATTTACTTGTAAATCAAAACTTGCTCTTAAAATTCCTTTGCAAAGATGCTCCATTTTATGTTCAGAAGAAACAGTCCCACGAACACCTTTTATTAAAACAGGAATCTTCTCCCTTGACAAACCCAACTTTTCAACAGCTTTTTCAAAATAATGCTTAATATCAACATCTCTTGTATAACATGCAAAACCTCTTTTATCAGAACCTTGTTCAATCCTTGAAAAAGATTTCTGTTTTGTTTCAGGAAAATAAAACATTTGCTTTGTTTTTTCTTTGCAATTTTCACAAATAGGATAAATTGTTTCTTTTTCACATTTTTCACAAAAGTAAATTGGAAAACTACTTTTAACACAACCTACTTCACAAGCAGCTTGCACGCTTCTTAATCTCCCCCCTTCAGAACCAACAGGAAACAAAACATTTGGACTTCCAACTAATTTTCTTAATTTTGCTTTTTCAGGTCGCCCCATTCTCGCACCAATAAACTCTCCTGCCTTATCTTTAATTTTAATTTCAGAAAAACAATTAATATTTTCCAAAACGCTTTTTTCAGAATTAATTTTGTTTTCAATTTCAAAAAACTTATCTTTCAAAGAAAACCCTCCTTCAATAAAAATCCCAAAATTAGAAAGAAATGCCTTGCTATCTTCTAAATTCAAAACAACATTTTCAATTGTAACTTTATGCTCAACACCTAAAAGTTCTAATGCTCTTTTCCCTTCTTCAAATTTTTCTTGAGCCTTCTTGTTGTATGGAAGAATTATTTTTTCTTCAAAACGAGAATCTCTTAACCATTTTATTAAATTTAAAAATTGCTTCTGTGAAATTTGCGACCAGTAAAAAATATATTTTGGATAAAAAGGAATTTTATATTGCTTGCTTAATTCAACAGCTTTTTCAAAATCAACATTAAAATAATCTCCAACCTCACCACCTTTTTGTTTTAATTCTAAATCCCACCATTCTTCAACATAACCTGGTTTAATCAAATCAGAATTTCTATTTACAATATCACTAAAAGGAAACAAAATATCTCCAAGATAAATTATTTCTCAACATCTGGATAAATCTTTCTTGCTTCTTCCAAGGTTTGCAGTTTTTTTATGCTTCCATTAACAAGTTTTACAATTGGGCCATCAATGACATCACAAACAGTTGCAACACACCCTTTTGTTGGTTTTTCTATTTTCAATTGAGTTCCTGTTGCAATAAACCCGTCTGTAATTCCCATTGTTGCCGGATGTAAAGAAACAGCACTAAACCCAGAGGTTCTCCCACGTCCATACCTAAATCTAAATCCACCAGATTTTGAAGGATGCCCAAAAACAGGTCGCCCTGCAACTAAATCATTAATGTATGTTGGAGAAGCATCCACTTTACCAAAATCTCTTTTTTCATGAATCTTAACATAATCATCTA
Organism: Candidatus Woesearchaeota archaeon; assembly: GCA_964615065.1. Taxonomy (GTDB): domain Archaea; phylum Nanobdellota; class Nanobdellia; order Pacearchaeales; family GW2011-AR1; genus JAHILJ01. Next base: position 4,885 of record CAZTPM010000002.1, on the reverse strand, counting down.
AAAAATCAAAATCTTTTGAACAAATTCCTTTTGATTTTAATTTATTCAAAAGCCGTAATCCTTTTTTTGCTTTTTGTGCCAATCCCTCAGCCATGATTAAACAAAAACCACTTCTCAAATAATTTGTTTCGACTCTTTTAAGATTTTTATAATTTGAAACCTCAATTTTTTCAGAAGGTTCACCATTAACTTGGATTGGCATATTTTTTGCAAGAAATAAAGATTCTTCTTGAGTTGGCATATATTGCAAATTCGTTATTCTGCCATGAAAATCTTCTAATTCTGTTGCAACTCTTCCTATTTCATCTTCTGTTGGATCATATTTTGCATAACCAAAAAGTTCTCTTAAATGATTTATTAAAATTAAAACCATACACGAGGCAGTTGTTCCTGCACTACGAATTGGACCTGAAAAATATACAACAAAATAATCCTTGCCCTGCCTTGTTTTTGCTAATTTTAATTTTGTAAAACCTTCAATAGGTGAAGATACAACACCCAAAGTCATGTATGCAAAACCAATTCTCACTCCCGCCTCAATTGCTTCTAATAAACTTGAAAACTTACAATATTTTTGTTTTGCAACTTCTTCTGCAATCTTAAATGCAACAGCGTTGTCTAATTTTCCATGTTCTTTTTCTAATTCTAAAATTCTTTTTGGAATCTCAGGCAAATCCATTTGAGGGTAAACATTTGAAATTAACTTCACGACTTTTTCAGCCATTGTTTTTGCTAAAGGGATTTCAACTTTTGAAACTGGGTCCAACCCTTTTCCCCGAGCAACTTCTGCCATTGCATAAACTTTTCTAACATCCTCATCTAAATCTTTGAAATATTTTTCTGTGTTCATTTTAATTTCTCAGCACCTTAATTTTTTTAACTAATTGAGAATTTTCTCTTTCAGATATTAAATAATTGGAATATTTTTGAGAAATCTGGCTTAATTTTTTAATAGAACCATTTATTAAAATTTCTGGATCAATATATCTAAACTTCTTTTTTAATTCTATTCCCCCAACAACCTCTTTTATCCTAATATTTGTTTTAAGTATATCTAAATTATCTAAAATTTTGCGATTCTTACTTTTTTCTAATAAATCTAAAACAAAAGCATCTGTTTTTCTCAAATCATTAAAAGAAATTACCTTTTCTTTTTCTGCAATTTTCAATGTTTCTGCAAGAATATAATATTTTATTCTTGCTTGTTCTCCACTCCAATGAACTTTATTAAGTTCCATATATTGTCTTGCAAAACACTCTGCAATTTCCTTGTCTGAAAAAACCATTTGTCCATTTTTATTAAGAATATTACAAACAAAATCTTTTACAAAATTAAAACCTTTTTCTTTTTCAAGCTCTCTTACAGAATAATCAAATCTATCTGCACATAAGCTTGGAGAGTCTTTTTCAAGCAAGGAAAAATTTTCAAAATTAGAAATTTTTTTATAATCAATTCCTCGCTTTTTTAAGATATCTGGAATTTCCGAATTTTTAATAATTTTTAAGTGAATTTTATCTTGATAATCTTCTTTTGTAGGGTCTCCATTAAACCAATCAACAACATGTGAAAAAGCTGTATGAGAAACATCATGTAATAATCCTGCAACTTGTTCTTCTAAATTAGCCCCCAATTTTTTAAGTAAAATAAAAACACCCACAGAATGTTCATATCTTGAAAAACCCTTGTGGTGATAATATTTATCTGGAATGCCATATTGAGAAATTTCTTTTAATCGTTGGATAGAAGCACAATTAATTAATTCTATCAAAATTTTTTCCTCCACATTTTCAAGCCCATAAACTTTATCCACGAGTTTCATTTTTCCTCAAAATCTAAAATTTTAATTTGCCTTGTCTTTAAATTAAACAAAGGTACTTTACAAAAATCAGGTTTGTTTCCTCGCTTTTCTTGGTATGAAGTCATGTCTTCCCAACAAGAAACAGAAACAAGCAAAATATTATTAGAATATGAAATAGCAGATTTGTGTAAATGGCCTGCAAGAAAAATATCTGGAATTTTCCTGATCAATAAAGCATCATTTTCAAGAGGACAATGCTGGGTTAATGTGCTGTGTGTCGGAGAAAGGTGCCTGTTTTTCAACAAATAAGACATAATTTTATCTGGGGCATTTATTGCTTTTTCTTTAACTAAAGAGGCAACATTATCTGCATAATAAGGAAAACTAAAACCATGATATGTTAAAACATTAAAACCAGGAAACCCATATTTTTTCCCAATATTTATTCTGCTTGGATTTTCTGTTATAATTACATTATCTAAATTATAAAGAGGCCATGCAAACTTTTTATCTAAAATTGGTTGTGGCTCCATTAATCTAACACAATCATGATTGCCAGAAGAAATAATAATTGTAATATCTTTTCTGATTTTCCTTAAAATTTCTGCAATTTGAATAAATTGTTCTTCAAGGTCTTTTATTTTCAAATTTTTTTCTTGATTAGGATAATTTCCAATACCAGTAATTAAATCACCAACAACAAATAAATATTTGATTTTTTTTGCTTCTTCTGAATTTTGAAAATTACCATTTAAATAATCTACAAATTTTAAAAAACTCTTTTCAAAAAATAATTTACTTCCAAAATGCAAGTCCCCAACAAATGCAATAGATTCTTCAACAGGTGATTTTTTTCTTTCAAACAAAACAGATTCAGGAAAAACAATATCATTTGCAAAAAGAACTTTATTATTTCCAGAACATTTAAACCCAACAACAGAATCTAAGCAAATATCATTTGCTTTTTCATAAACCTCTTTTTTATTTTGATTCACAATTACTTTTGTCGCGCCTGTAAAATCTTCAACTTCAAAAATTAAATTTGAGTTTTTTGTAACCCTCTTATCAGAAATCATTCCAATAACAGAAACCGACGAAACATTCCCAAGGATTTTATTAATTGAAACCAGATTTTTCAATTCAGAATGTTCTTGCAAAATGTTTTTTAATTCATTATAACGATTTCTAAAATGTTTTGCAAAATCAGAAATTTCAATTTTTTTATTTGGAAAAGGTTTTGAATTTTGAACTTCAACACCAACAGAGATTTTCATTTCAACAGAATTATTTTTTTCAGCCCCGATGTTTTCTGAAACCTCTTTTGAAATTTCAATACTTAAACCAAGTTTTATTTTTAACTTTTCTAAATTTTTTTGGTTTTCCTCGGGAAGATTTAAAAAAAATTCGCTGGCTTTTTCCCTATTCTTCAAGAAAATTTCTTTTGTAATGATTCTTTGCTGCGTATGATTTTTTAATCTTTCAATCACAAGTTTTGCAGATTCTTTATCTGTTGTTTCACTAAATAAATCTAAAACTTCCTTATCAACTAAAAACCCTTTTTCTACAAAAAACTTCAAAACTTCTTTTGGATTCATTATTTCAAAATAAAATCTCCCATTTTCTTTAATTGAGGTTTAGTTAATGTTTTCCAACAAAGAGATTCATAAATTTGACATTTTTTGTATAAACCATCTTTAAATTCCATTGGTTGGAGGTGAATATGTAAATGGTTTACCTTAAATCCATCCTGTTTTTGAAAAGGACGATAATTTTGTCTTATATCACACCCACCATATTTAGTTAATAATTTATTTTGAAAGAGGGTTGTGTGTTCAATTAAATCAAATAATTCTCTTTTGGTTAATTCTGATAATTTTTCTATATGTCTTTTTGGGATCGCTAAACAATGCCCAGAAATAAGCGCAGGGTTGCTTAAAATAACAAAACTATATTTAGTTTCACTTAAGATTTCTCTTTCATCTTTTAAAATATTGCAAAATGGACAATCCTTAATGTTTTTCATCTTAAAATTATAATTTATAATCTAATGATTCTTCAATAATTTCTATTGCTTTCTTAATAATATTATTTGTGATTACTAATTTTATTTCGCGCATTCGGCCGCCACGACCTTTTGAAATAACCCTTACATTTATTATTCCCAACATATCAAACTCTTGAATAATATCACTTACTCTTCGCTGTGTTAAAACATCTAATTTATTTTTGACACACAAATCTTGATAAAAATTATAAACATCTCCTGTAAAAATAGATTCATCACCTTGTTTTTCCAATAATTTAATTATAGAATAAAGAACAAATTGAAATTGTTTTGGCTCTGATTTAATAACATCTAAAATCTTGTCTCTTTCAATTTTCTTATTTGCAGCATCAATATGTTCTAATTTAATTTTTTTAGAAGCATCTCTTTCTGCTAATTCACCTGCAATTCTTAATAAATCCAAAGCACGACGTGCATCACCATGTTCACGGGCAGCAAAAGCAGCACACTTTGCAATAACCCCTTCATTAATTATATTTTCTTTAAATGCTTGCTCAGACCTCTTGTTTAAAATTTCTTTTAATTGTAATGCATTATAAGGTGGAAAAACAATCTCTTCTTCAGACAAAGAACTCCTTACACGAGGATCCAACCCATCTAAAAAAGTCAAATCATTACTAACACCAACCAAACAAATTTGCGATTGTGTTAATTCTGCATTTAATCTTGTAAGGTTATAAAGAAAATCATCTGAAATTTTTTTAATTGTTTGATCTATTTCATCTAAAATTAAAACAACCAATTGTTTTTCAGAATCAACAATCTCTATAAACTTATTATAAACAGCTTGTGTTGGTAATCCTGTCTGGGGAACACTCCCACCAAACTTTTTTACTAACTCAGCCAAAATCCTATATTCTGTGTCTGAAACTTTTTTTAGTTTACAATTAAGATATATTATCTTTAATTTAAAATTAACATCTTTTTTTATTCTTTTTAAAAGTCGGTCACTAACATATTGAATTGAAAGTGTTTTACCTGTACCTGTTTTTCCATATAAAAATAAATTACTTGCTTTCTC
>CAZTPM010000001.1:0-41068 GCA_964615065.1 Candidatus Woesearchaeota archaeon | reverse complement strand
TAAAAATCTTTTGTTTACCATTTTATTAATTTTTTGCGCGCGTGCCTTCGGCACAAACAATTACCCGGCCATAGTCGCCCGAACTAGCGAGATACCAGTCCCCAGCGACCAGGCCAAGAACCCCGCCACGACACAGCCTACAAAGTCCTCCATCTTCATTTGAATACAAGGTTCTTGATCCATTATCCTCAAAAATTGGGAGTCCTTGTTCGTCTGCACGATTAAACTTCTTACTCTGATTTATCTTATTTAATTGTGAAGCATAAATCAATTCTGAAAAATCAGTTAATTGAAAAGATAAATTATGCGGTGAATTTGAGTCATATTTTAAATCCAATCCTTCTAATGGAATCATTAAAGGATATTGCAAACTTCCTTTTTGTTTAACTTGATTAATTAAATCTCTTGCTAAGTATTGGTTTGGTTCTCCCCCACCTCTCAAAACCAATCCAGAATCCCCATAAGTATCTCTTAAATTAATTGCTTCTTTTTCTAATGCTCTTTCTAAATCAGCAGGGGTTGCTATTCTCATTTTTTGCTGAGTTAAAATTTTGTTAAGCAAAACAAATGCAAATGGATTGCTTCCCTGAACAACATTGTCTGCAAAAGATAAAACTTTCAAAGCAGAACTATCTTTGTAATCTGCTTTTACTCTTTGATTATATTCTTCTAAAATTTGTTTTCCGGAATTTCCTTCTAAGAAACTATAATTAACATTCCCTGTTGCAAAAGGAGTTTTTTGTTTAATTGGTCTTTGTTTTTTCTCTCTTTCAGTCGGAATCTCTTTGTTCTTCCAACGTTCTGCTGTTTGAAGAAAACGTGGATTTGGCATTTTATCTCCCTTCCAAATCCTTTATTGTATCTTGGAATATTGGATGTCCTTTTCCGTCAGCTGCATATTCTTTTGCTTCTTGCAATGCTTTATCAATTTTTCCATGTCCAACTAAATCAATAACTCTTTGATAATTTTCCTGACTTTCTACAAATCTTTTTTTAACTCCCGGCAATTCATTTGTTCCGTCTCCAAGAGTAGTTTTAGTTATGTATAAATCCAATGGGTCTTCTCTATCATTTTCTCTAAATGCTTGTTCTGTTTCAGGAGTCCATTTAATTCTGTGCCACAAAATATAAGGAGCAACTTGTGTAACATGATCAAGATTAACTTCTCCTTGGTCCTGCAACCATGCCAAAGATTTTGCATATCTAACAATAGATTTTTCTTCCCTTCTACTACCACTTCCGACAAAAGCTGCCTGCAAGTACAATCCATGCTCGCTTGAAGCAGGGTCAATACTTCTTTTTTGCCCATACTTTTGGCTTGTGTTCATTTCAGCAACTAAAAAAGCAAAATACTGCTCAGCATCTCTATCAAAAGGGACCTCCCTAATCTCTTGTTCAATTTTTTCTTTATCTTCTGTTGATAAAACAGGAAATCCTTTTTCTCTTAAAGTACCCTCATGTGATTGAACTATTTGTTCTAATTCTTTTTGTGTTTCCTCATAAGATTTTCCAGAACTTAAAACTTCTAAAGCTTTTCTTGTTAATTTTGGATCACTTAAAATTTTATCTTTATCATTGTGATAATCCTGAGCAATGTGCAATGCATTAGCAACACCTGGGAATTTTGATTCAACACCAACGTCAAATCTATCTAAAATAGGAGGAATTAATCCATTATTTCCTTTATCAGCATAATTACAAGTTGCGAAAAATGATTGAGGTCCTGTTGAGACAAAGTCATTCAAATAATTCCACTCTCCTCTATCAACACCATTTAAAACAACAGCCTGATTTGATTCTGGGATTCTATTAAACTCGTCGAATATTTTGGGTCCAACCAAAACAAAATGCTGCCATACAACATCTTCTTCCCCTTGGTGCATCTTACCATAATGTGGTCTACCAACCATTTTTTCTTCTGTTAGTTGAGGATTACCTCTAATAGCAACTCTCTTAACCAAATCTAAAGGCAGTCCATTAAACACAGAGTTCAAATATTCTGCAGAAGTTGTTTTACCTCCACCATATTCTCCGAATAAAAGCATGTTCCCTTTGTTAAGTTCTGTTAAAGTTCCCATTAACAAAGCAGAATTAAATTTCTCTCCGTTTGATTCAAAATCATCTCTATTTAAATAAAATTCATTTCCAACCTTCTCATAAAGTCCTCTTACTTTATCTTGTAATTTTTCTTTAGGCATTTTGTTTTTTCTCCTTTAATGTTTTATTTAAACTAAACTCAACAACATGAGATCTGTTCCTGAACAAGCCGTCTTTTATAGATTCCTCTATAAGTTTAATTGTTTTTCTGTCAATTGTTATGCTCAATTTTTGTTTCATTGGATTTCTCCTATTTAACACGATTAAATACGATTTTATGCATTTATAAATCTTTCTAATATGTTGTCACTATAAAATTAATATATTTGTTTTTCCAAAGCTGTATAATATTTATTTAGATATTGTAGTATTCTCATTTCTTTAACCATGTCTTTTTTACGCAAAAAATCTATAAAAATACTTTAGCTCAAAAAGTATCTAAAATGTTCCTTCAAACTGAGACTGAAAGTCGGATAGCCCCACCAGGATTCGAACCTGGGTCTCAAGGTCCAAAACCTTGAATTCTTGACCACTGAACTATGGGGCTCTAAAAAAACTACATCTTACCTATTTTTAAAATTTTTGATTGAAAACATTATTAAATAAGAAATCACTTAAATAATTCATGACTATAAAAGTGCCTTTAACTTATAATTCAGAAAAAAATCAAGAACTCTTTTCAAAATTATTAATAATAGCAAAATATTTAGGTTATTTATTCTGGGTAAGTTTAATAATCTATTTTTTCTACAACTATATTAAAACAAAATCAAATTTTTCATTATTTTTTTCTTTTTTTCTTTTAGGATATTTATTGAAAACTATTTATGATAAGTATAAAACTCAGAAAAAATAAAAAATCATTTAAAAACTTGCTCATAATAAACAATTCTATTAATCTCATGCCTTTTTGGTTTAATTTTCCTAAATAAATTTCTAAAACCCTTTGACTTGTATTTTTCTCCAACCAAAGTTGCCGCCAACTTGTTGTATTCTTCACTTGATTTTGAAGATGGTTTGTAAACAGGAGAAGGAACAAACTCTGCTAATGCTTTCAAAATATTTATATCATAAGGGATTACAGCCATAACAGGAACTTCAATTGTGTCCTCAACATCATCAATTGATAATTCAAATCCTTTTTCATAAACTTTATTTAAAATCAAACCAATTATTGGAATTCCTTTTTGTTTTGCTAATTTAACAGATTTCAAAGTTGTGCTCAATGTAGAATGATCAGGAGTTGTCACAACAAGAATCTCGTCTGAAGCATTCATTGCAGCTAAAGTTTCTTCATTCAAAGCAGGCGAAGAATCAAGCAAAATAATATCGTAACTTCTTTTCAAAGATTTAATTTTATCTCTAAGTTTTAAATAATTCAAATTAGGATTCCCAAAAATACAAGCAGGCATAATATCAAAATTCAGAACCCTTTGAACAGCTTCTTTTGGATGGGCTTTATTTTCTAAAACAGAATGAAAAGTTACTTCAGGATCAACAACGTTTAAATGCAAACCCAAATTTGGTGCTGAAAAATTAGCATCAACTAATAAAACTTTTTTTCCAAGATTTGCCAAAGCAGAACCAAGTGCCACGACAGACGAAGTTTTACCGACACCACCTTTTAAACTTAACACCCCTATTGTTTTACCCATATTATTTACAAAGAATCAGCATTTAAAAAATCTACCACACAAAGATTTAAAAAACAATTTTAATATGTATTAAAATGCCAGAAAAAACACAACCTAATAGAACAAAAAAAATAATTCAAACAGATTTTGAGAGGAAAGTTATAGAATTAGCTGAAAAAGGTTTGACAAGCGAAAAAATTGGAGAAGAATTAAGAAAACAAAATATACACCCAAAAGATTTTAAGAAAAAGATTTCCCAAATTCTAAAAGAAAAAAATATTTATCAAAACCCTGACTTAAAAAACGTCGAAGAAAAATTAGAAAGAGTAAAAAAACATTATGGAAATAATAAACAAGATAAAAGAGCTATGCGTGAGAAAGACAGAATTTTTGCGCAATTGAGAAAGTTAAAAAGATATTTTGGATTAATTAAAAAATAATTATTTTTTTGAGGTGAAAATGGTAGAAATAAAAAATTCTTTAGAAAAACAAATAAAATTTGCAGTGAAAAAGTTTCTTGAAGTTTCAGATGGAAAAGAGATTCAAATTATAAGCCACAACGACACAGACGGAATAACTTCTGCAACAATAATGATCCGAACCCTCAAAAAATTAGACAAAACATTCTCTCTAAAAATTGTAAAAAGCCTTGATGCAAAAATTATTCAAAACCTCCAAAAAAACAAAGTAACTTTATTTTTAGACTTAGCTTCTGGAAGTTTAGGGCAAATAAAAGAAAGCGAACTTGAAAACGTTTTTATTTTAGACCACCACGAAATTATTCAAGAAATCCCAGAAAACTTAATACTTATAAATCCAGAACTTCACAATAAACAAAAAATAAGCGGCTCAGGTTTAACATATCTTTTTTGCAAAGAAATAAATTCAGAAAACAAAGAATTTGCCAAACTTGCTGTTTTAGGAATGATTGGGGATTTAATGGAAAAAAATATTGATAAATTAAACAGTGGAATTTTAGACGAAGGAGAAATACAAAGAAAAAGGGGTCTCTTAATTTATCCTTCAACCCGACCATTAAATCGTGCTTTAGAATTTTGCTCACGCCCTTTTATCCCTGGCGTAACAGGAGATTCAAAAGGAGTAATTGAACTTTTAAGAGAAACAAACCTCACGCCAAAAAATGGAAAATATAAAAGTATAATTGAATTAAACAAAGAAGAAATGGAAAAAATCGTAACCGCAATAATGTTAAGAAACCCAAAATCAAAACAAAAAGAAATAATCGGTGATATTTTTCTTATAAAATTCTTCAATAAATTAGAAGATGCAAGAGAAATAAGTGCAAAAATAAATGCTTGCTCAAGATTTGGAGAAAGCCAAGTTGCAATAAGATTCTGTATGGAAATCCCAGAAGCAAAAAAATCAGCAGAAGAAATCCATGCAAAATACAAGCAACACCTTATTTCCGGAATAAAATTCGCAGTTGCAGCTGAAAAAATAATAGGCAAAGGTTTTGTAATATTTAATGCTGAAAAAAATATCAAGGATACGATGATAGGAACAATAGCAAGCATTCTCTCTGCTTCACCAACATACGAAGAAGGAACAATCATAACAACAATGGCATATTATGAAAACAAAATAAAAGTATCTGCAAGAAATGTAGGAAGAACAGGGCGAAACCTAAGGGAAATTTTAAACAATGTTGTTGAAAAAATCGGAGGTGAAGTAGGAGGTCATGAATTTGCAGCAGGCTGCAATATTCTACAATCAAAAGAACAAGAATTCATAAATTTATTACAAAAGAATCTTGAAATAGAAGTTGTGAAGGTTTAAAACTCCAAGATTTCTTAATAAAACATGGAACTCGAAGAAGGTGATGTAATTTTATGCACAGTGGACAGGATAGTTGGAACAGTTGTATTTATTAAAATAGATGGGACATCAAAAGAAGGGAGCATTATTTTAAGTGAAATAGCACCAGGAAGAATTAGGAATTTAAGAGAATATGTTGTTCCAAAAAAGAAAATTGTTTGCAAGATTTTAAGAATAAATTCTTTAGGAAATATACATTTAAGTTTAAGAAGAGTTACCCCAAAAGAAATCAAAGAAGTAAAAGAACTATACAAACAAGAAAAAAGTTTGAAAAGTGTTTTGAAAAGTGTTTTGGGCGAAAAGTCTGAAGAGATAATTTCTGAAATTGAAAAATCTGAAAATCTTTTTGAATTTTTTCAAGAAGCAAAAAAAAATCCAAAAAAACTTGAAAAAATAATTAAGAAAGAACATTCAAAAAAGATTTTAGAAATTTTAAATTCCCAAAAACAAAAAAAAGCAATAATAAAAAAACAATTTTTTTTAAAAAGCTCAAAACCAAACGGATTGGAATTAATTAAAAAACTTCTTGGAGAAATAAAAGATGCAGAAATTAAATATATTTCTGCAGGAAAATATTCAATTAAAACAGAAGACAAAGATATAAAAAAAGCAGATAACAAATTAAAAAAAATAATCTTTGAAGTTGAAAAACAAGCAAAAAAAAATAACGCAGAATTTTTTATGAAATGAAATTAAATATGGTTTTATAAGAAATATCACTACAAAAAGCTTAAATACCCTTCTGCCCCCACAAAAATATGGAAGAGCAAGGAAAATTTAACATAATCATTTTAGGAATAATCTTTGACCCAAAAACAAAGAAAATATTAATTGGAAAAAGAGAAAATGACCCCCATATTCCAGAACTAAGCTGGTGCTTTCCTGGAGGAGAACTCTTAATAGGAGAAGAAATTGATACTGCCCTTAAAAAGAAAATAAAACAAAAAACAGGTTATGATATAAAAAATTTAGGTGCTTTTTTCTCAAAAACATATCCCGAAAAACTAAATCTTTTAGCAGTTTATTTTTTAACTCAAGTTTTTAAAGGTAAAGAAAAACCAGGAGAAGACATAATAGAATTAAAATGGGTTAACCCAAAAGAACTTGAAAAATATTTTACTACATCTTTCCACAAAAAACTAAAAGAATTTTTAATAGATCTTATTTGAAATAAAACTAAAATATTTCTGCCTGCTCGTCAACTCACAGATTAATTAAAACTGATAATGCAAAAACCCAATTAATTGTTCATGACTTTTGAACAAACCTAACTTTTTTAAACTTTCAAACCATTTTAACAAAATGAAACTCCGCAAATGCAAATTATGTAATTCTTATACTCTAAAAGAAATCTGCCCAAAATGTAAAGTTCAAACAAAAAATGCACATTATAAATTTTTAAAAATTAAGGACGCGAAAAGGGATTAAAACAACTTTTTCTGCTCTTCTAAAAGTGCAACACCGTATTCTCCATCGTAACCAGGTTTAACTTTAATTTTACCTTCGCGGTTTTTCAAAATTAATTCAACAAGTTTTTCACTTGTGCCCTTTAGGGTATCAAAACCTTCTTTAAAAAAATCTTCTTCAGAAATATTTAGCAAAATATTAAATTCATTTTCAAACTTTGAAATTAAAGAATTATAAACATCCCAACATTTTTTTGTATTCATACTAACATTAAAATTCAAACTAATTATTTCATGTAAAGGTAACAAAGTAAAATATTTTTTCTTTTTTTCATAATTAGAATTATCACTCCCTAACTCCCCAACCCTATAATCAACACCAATTGTCAAGGGTTTTTCACATTTAGGACAGATTCCCTTAAGTTCTTTTGTTTTTTCAGGAGAACAAGAAAAACCACAAATAGAATGCCCATCAAAATGATATTTTCCATAAGCAGGATCTGTTTCAAGAGTTCCTATAAAATTATTTTCCCTGATTTGTTTTAAAATTAAATCATAACTTAATTCTTCATTTTCTTTTAATTCAAAAATTGTCGCTTCTCTGCCTAATCTCCAAGGCCAAAATGAATGAGCATCAGAATTAGAAATAATAGAAATATTTCCCAAATCTTTTATTTTCCAGTTCATTGCAGGATCACTTGAAATTCCTGTTTCAATTGCATGAATATTTTTTCTCATATCTCCAAAAGCATCATCTAAATTATCATAACCACCCTTACTTCCAAAAACACCAAACCAAGGCGTCCAAATATGTGCAGGAATTACTTCAATTCTATCATCAATTTCTTGCATCTTCGCAACAAAATCCCTGCAACTTATTTTAAAAATTGGACGACCATCATAATCCCGACGGCCTTTTGTATCAAGCCAAGAATTAATTTTATCCACAACTTCTAAACTCGGTGCAAGGTAAAGTAAATGAACTCTTCTTCCTTTTCCTTTATCAGTATAAACTAAACTTATTTCAGAGGAAAGAACAAACGCAAAATCCTGATAATAATAAATACCCTTCTTTTCAATTAACAATTCTTTAATTTCAGAAAGCCAAACAGGATGTGTAAAATCACCTGTCCCTAATAAATTAAGCCCTTTAATTTTTGCCCACTTAACAAGTTCAGGAATAGTTATCTTATTACTACAAGCCCGAGAAAACCTTGAATGAATGTGAAGGTCTGCAAAAATTTCCATAAAAGAAAAAAGAGAATTGATTTTTTAAGGTTTTAGATTTCAAGATTTTCTAACATCCTTATTTTCTCTAATACTTTTATCTGATTATTTTTGTTAATAAAAATCCCACAATCTTCATGAGTGTCTCTGTTACAAACAGGATAATCCTAATATTTTAAATCAACTGTTTGTGGTTGAATCTCTACAACCATACATCTATATTCCCCACAAGAATGAAGAATATCTTCGTGCAAATATTTTTATGTATGGGCAATTATTTATCATTTTATCTCTCATCAACAATACCTGCATCAGCTAAAAAGAAAACAGTTTCATTATCAGGTAAATCAGGACTATCAATAAGTTTTGCAACACGACAATCTTGTTTTCCTCTTCTCAAATACATTCTATATGTCGAGGAATGGCCAACAATGTGCCCACCAATAGCTGTCGTCGGGTCTCCGAACATCTGTGCAGGATTTGCCATAACCTGATTTGTAACGTAAATAGCAAGATTATGCTGTTCAGCTAATTTCATTAAATTATGAATATACCGATTCAGTTTTTGCTGTCTATCTGCAAGCTGACCTCGGCCTGAAAACTCTGCTCTAAAGTGCGCTGTTAAAGAATCAACAATCAAAAGTTTAATTGGCTCTCCTTCTTTTATCATTTCAGTAACTCTTTCCAAAAGCAAAATTTGGTGATCTGAATTAAAAGCACGTGCAACAAAAATGTTTTTCAAAACCTTTTCAGAATTTGCGCCCATAGCTTCTGCAATTTGCTTAATTCTTGCAGGCCTAAAAGTTCCTTCTGTATCAATAAAAACACATTTTCCATTTACCCCTCCTTTTTCTAAAGGCAATTGCACATTAACAGCTAATGTAGAACCAAGTTGTGTTTTCCCAGAACCATATGCACCAAAAGCTTCTGTAATTGCTCGACCTTGTATTCCCTTCCCACCAAGAAGGACATCTAAATTTTTACTTCCTGTAGTAATATAAACAACATTTTCTCTTTTTTTAGCATATTCTTCACCTGTTTGAAAACCCAAATCCAAAATAGTTCTTGCAGCTTGAATTGCCTTCCGAGCAACAGCAACACTAACACCAGCAGAATCACTAAGAACAGCAGGACTCATAACAGCTAATGACATCATATCAAAAACACCAGCAGATTCAAGTTTTGCAGAAACAGCAGGTCCGATTCCAGGCAAGTCTGTTAAAGCAGGTTCTCCAATTTGCTCTTCTTTTTTCTTCACAACCATGCTAATTAAAAAAAGACATTCTTTATAAAGATTGTTCAGATTTTAGATATAGTTTACAGGATATAGTTATTTGAGTTTAAAGATTATTCAAGAATTTTCCACATCAGGATTAAGAAGCTGAAAGGAACGAGACAAACCCCCTTATATAAAAACAGTGATCAGGTTTTACAAATCTGCACTATTGAGTTGAATTAACAACTGTTGTTTCATTTTCATTAATCTGAATTTCTTTAACAAAAATATTTTTAACCCAATCAAAGAACTTTCTTAACCAATTATAATCTCCACATTTTTCTTCTTCACAAGAATTACTCAAACATTCAAAATCTTCAACACAAGTAACATTTATTTCTTTCTGAACAATCCAACCTTCTTCTGTGCAATAACTATTATTCTTTCTCTTTTCAAAGTTATAACATTTCTTTTTATCATAAACACAACCATCACATTCAGATTCATTAAACTCTCCTTCAACAAATCCCCCTGTAATTTCTCCTAAAGATTCTGAATTTTTTTCTTCAGAAATTTCTTCTTCATTAGATGTGTTTTGTGAAGCTTCCATTTCTGCAATAATTTGTTCAACTGTTTTCGTTGTGGATTCTGTTTGAGTTGTTTCTTCTTCATCTTCTTCTGTTGTTATAATTATTTCTTCTTCTTCACATTCTTGAGTTTCTATTGGTTTATCTTCTTCTGTTCCACATTCACTTGTGTCTGTGCAAGTTCTTGTTTGAGAGGTCCCTGAACAATCTGACCAACTACCACAATTCCATTCTTCTGCACATGTTTGTTCATCTGCATTACAAGAGCTATCATACCAATACCCAACACCATCACAATTTGTTTCATCACATAAATTTAAATTATTAACATCACAAACAGGTTGTGCTCCTACATTACAAGAGCTACCATACCAATATCCATTTCCAAGGGTAGTGCAATTTATTTCATCTAAACATAAAGTTAAATCATTACTACAAGAAGGTTGTTCATCTGCATTACAAGAGCCATCATACCAATATCCATTTCCAAGGGTAGTGCAATTTATTTCATCTAAACATAAAGTTAAATCATTAGCATCACAAACAGGTTCAGATTCTGCATTACAAGTTAAGGTCTCATTATCATTAGCATCATACCAATATCCTACACCCTCACAACTTGTTTCATTGCATAAATTCAAATTATTAATATCACAAACAGGCTGTTCATCATAACAAGCATCCGAATACCAAACATACCCCCCCCCTTCACAAGATGTTTGATTTTCAAATTCATCCATACTTGTAACATGCCCAGTCAAACTTAAATTACCCACAGACGACGCTAAAATAAATAAAATAAAAAAACCTACTAAAACCAATCCAACTAAAATAGGTAGTTCCTCTTTTTTCATTTTATTATAATGAAATAATATTTTATAAACTTGACGTTTTTTCCAAATCTATTATTAGTGCATCTAAATCAACTTCTTTTGCATCATCAACAATAAATTCTGGGTTGTTGAAAAATTTATTATTTCTAATATTTCCTGAAAAAATCATTTCTTTTCCTAAAAGATTTTGTTTTTGCTTTAATATTTCCTCAGTATTTTCCAAATCTGTAAAACCAATTTTAGAAAGTTGCTCATGAAATAAAACAGACCTAATTGTTTCAGTTCCATCATCTAAAACTAAATTAATCAATGCTCTTTTTTCTGGAATAACCTTTCCATGTTCAACACAAACAAAATTTTCTCCTTCTGGACTAGCTTTCTTTTTACATTCAGGACAAACATAAAAAAACCTTGGCTCAAAATTTTGAACAATAAAAGCTCTCGTGCTCACAGAATCTTGCAATCTAAATTCAACTATTTTTTTTTCTTTAACGATTTTTTCTGTTTTAACATTTTCTAAAATTTCTTTGCTTAATTTCAAATCTGAAAAACTGCCCACGTGAATTTCATTGTCCCTCATACTTGCATTTGTAATTTCCACAACACTATCTTGTTTAATTTGGTTGTTTTCAATTAAAGCGATATGATTAACATCCCACAAAACAACACGCACATTTGAGGTCTCGTCGGCAAGCACAAAATTTACAACTTTCCCTTCTTTTTCATTTTTTGTAAAAGTTCGAACAGGAAACAACTGAATAATTTTACCAACCACATTCACTTTTCTCATCCCAGAAAGCAATTCATTTATTTTTAATTTTTCTTCATCAAAAGAAATACCAAGCTCAGCAGCAACCACCTGAGAAGCACCTTCTTTACTAATAAGACCAGCAAGCTTTGCCCGCTTTGCTTCAACTCTTCTTTCTAATTCCTCTTTTTCCAAACCCGACGCCCTAGAAATTCTGTCTAAAATCTTTTCATAATTTCCTTCAGCCATCTATGAAAAAAACTCTTACCATTTTTAAGTATTTGTGTGTTCATATGAAAGCGACTAACATATACCCCCTTATTTTACCTTTAAATTTGGTTCACTTTGTTCACAATTAATAAATTTTGCCAAACTTCGTCAAGCCAAAATTTTAAAAAAATAATTAAGATTATTTAGGATTTTGCATATTAACAATTTTAACGACGGAAAAATCTGCCAAAGGCGATTTTGAAGTTATATTAATTTGAGCAATTTATTGCGAACTAATTTTCGGTTTTAAAATCAAATTCCAAACAAGATTCTTTAATAAGCACATTTATAAAGAAGGTTCCACTTAAAATATAAAGATTAAACATTATATCTAAAAAATGATTAAAGAAATAAAAAATAAAGACAAGAAAATGATTTGGTTTAAGGTTGGGTTTTTTACTGATAAATTTCCAGAAGAATCAAATAAAAAAACAGCAGGGGGAAATGGGGTAATAACTTTGCTTACAAATAAATCTAAAGATCTAAAATCAAAGCAAACTTTTTTCAATAATTTAGAAGAATTTACAACTAAATTTCAAAAGTTATTAGATGAAAATAAGATAACATTAATTAGTGAGAAAAAAGAGCATATCATAAAAAAATTTAAATAAATATAACGACCCCTTAAAAACTTAACTTCTAACTTTATTCAATTCACAAAAAAAACTCGTCATAATTAGCAATAAATATAAAGTTAAAAATCCTAATAAGTGTTGACGCTGATTAAATTAATTTATTTGTAATAACAATCACAAATAGCAGTTTGCTTATTATACTTAGAGGAAAAAGTGGCTGCAATTAATTTGCAATAATATTTTCCACCATGATCATATTGATCATAATGTACGTTCCGATCAAGAAATTCATTTATACAAGTCCGCTCATCAACTCCTGCTGAAGAATATTCTTGCTCAACAACAAATTGTGTGCTTTTCCCATCATATTTACCATAAATATATACCCCAATATCTTTGTAATTTTCATTATTAGATACTTGATTATTTGAAGAAGATAAATTCGCAAGAACTAACCCGATTATTAACCCAATCATTAAAGCAACCACAAGATAAATTATTATTTCTTTTTTCATAAATTATTAAAGATAATTCTACTTAAAAATCTAACGATTACTAATTAACAACTTTAAAAAAATATAACCTTCAAAAAACTTATAAACTCTTTTTCTCAACCTAAAATATGGGAACTGCTTTACTAAAAATAAAATTAATGCCAACTTCACCAGAAGTAGATTTAGAAAAAATAAAAGGAAATGCAAAAATACTTGTTGAAAAAAAAGGCGGGAAAAAATGCAGGTTTGAAGAAGAACCAATTGCATTCGGGCTAAAAGCAGTTATTCTTTTCTTTGAAATAGACGAAAGCCAAGAACTGGAACCAATCGAAGAGGGCTTAGAAAAAATTGAAAATGTTAGTTCTTCCCAAGTAATAGATATGCGAAGAGCTTTTGGATAAAATAGCTTTGGTGAAACCATTTAAATTTTTGGTTTTTGGATTAATTTATTTGGTAAAGCAATAAAAATTAAGGGAGGGTTTCCGAATGAAATGAGGATTTATAGTGGGAATTACCAAAAATCAAAAAATAATCTTATAGGAATTCACCAAAGCCGAGGATAGTTAAATATATTAATCCACTTTTTCTGATTAAATTATGTTTAAAAAAACAAAAAAGTTTTGGAACAAGATAGAACCTCTTGTTTTTTTAGTTGCCACATTCATTCTTTTTTTATTAATCTCTTTAATCATCTTTATTTACTCCAAAAATGCCCAAGTATTCAAAAATAATTTATTAAATTTAATTGTCTTAATAATTTTCTACACTGCGGTTTATTCCTTTCTTATCTCATTATATTATAAAATTCTTAAATTTACATTAATGAAACCGATTCTTTTAGAAAAAGAGTTTAATCACTTAATCAAAAAAAGGATTAAAATAGCAAAACAAATAAAAGAAAAATTAAAAGACGAAAAATATTACAATTCAAAAGATTTTAAACAAAAATATGGACAAACAAAGAAAATAGAAAAAAAACTAAATGAAAATAGTGTTTCTTTTGAAAGTTGGTTTTTGTTTGTTATATTTTCTATGTACTTTGGATTATGGACTGGAAACTTTTTCTGGGCAATAAAACACTCTTCAAAAAATTTCTTTAAAACAATGAAAAATTTTATTACAATAAAAACCCCTAATTGCGACTTTAGATGGTATAAATTTAAAAATCTAAAAGGAAAAGAAATGTATGTAATAAATTCATATGTTCCTAAAAAAATAATCAAAAAATAAAGAACTAAAATGCTACAAAAACAACAAATTGAACAAGTCAAATCCCAACTTATTCAACAAATCCAAGAAAACTTTCCTGAAGACAAAAAAGCAACAGCGATTTCGCAAATCCAAGAAATGAATAAACACGAACTTGAAAATTTTCTAAAACAAAATAACTTAATTAAAAATTCTGACCAACAAACAGAATGTGTTTTTTGTACAATTGCTTCGGGCTCAATTCCAAGTAGAAAAATAAATGAAAATTCCGAAGCAATAGCTGTTTTAGAAATAAACCCAATTTCAAAAGCACATGTTCTAATAATCCCAAAAGACCACAACATAAAAAAAGAGAGCTTAATTAAAAAAACAGAAAAATTAACAGATAAAATTTCTAAAAAAATAAAATCAAAATTCAAACCAAAAGAAATCCTGCTTGCTTCTGCGAATTTATTTGGGCACGAAATAATTAATCTTATTCCTATTTACAAAGACGAAAAAATTGATTCTAAAAGATACAAAGCAGAAGAAAAAGAACTTGAACTTGTTCAACAAACTCTTTTGAAAAAACCTAAGCCAAAATTAATCAAAAAACTCAAACCAAAACAAATTAAAACAGAAAAAATTTGGTTGCCAAAAAGAATTCCTTAATTTAAAAAAAGAAAAATATTTTTTAAGAATCCAAAAAACCTAACGGCAACCAAGAAAATAAAACTAATTAAAAAAGTTGGCACATAAGGGATTCCCTTTCTGATTAAAACAAAATCCTTTTTCTTTTTAATAAAATCAATTTGTTTTTTTGCCAAGCCATTCCAATTTGCTTCAATCATCTTATTTCCAATTTTCAAATTTTTATAAAGCCAATCCCCTTGTGTTAATTTTTCTGTTTTTATTTTTTTTATCATACAAACCTCATCAATAGATTTTGCAAATAAATAGAGACCAGGAAAAAGAAAAATCAGAATCCCAAAAACAAAAAATAAATTTTCAGTAAAACCTATTGCCATTAAAACCAAACCAAAAATCATAAATCCATAAATAGTTTTTTTTATTTTTTGTAATCTTTTCCAAAATTCTTTTTTAAAATTCTTTAAATTCTTTAAACAAAAATAAAAACTTGCAATTAAACCATAAAGTGTCCCAACAAAAAAGAACAAAACCAAGAACAAAACCAAATTATTTATATTGGAAGATAAACTTTCAGAGAAAAACAAAATAGAACCAAGAGCAGTCATGAGTTTTGCATCTCCTCCTGCAAATAATCTGCTATAATACAAGAAATTCCCAATTAAAAAGAAAATTACCAAACCTAAAACACCAAAATATAAAAAAGAAAAACTATTTTGAGAAAATAAATTAAAAAGAATTTGGAATTTAAATTCAAAAAATAACAAAATAAGTCCTATACAGAAAACACCAATAAAAAACCAAACTTCGTTTTTGAATTTTTTAAAAGAAGCTTCAAAAAACAAAATCATTCCCATTAATATAAAAAAAGTTATTAGAAAAACAAGAAGAGTTCCAAAAACATTTTGAGTCGAATTTTCAAAGAAATCATAAAAAAACCTAAAACCAAGAGCAAAAATTATCAAAGAAAAATTAACCCAATTAGCAACTTCATTAGTTTTCAAATCTTGCAAAGTTGCAAATAAAACCCACAACATTCCCAAGACCAATAAAAAAATCACCTCATACATTTAAAATAAAATCAAAAACAATTTAAATTATTTTTGAGTTCTCCTTTTTCCACCTATTTTATAAGGATGTTTCTTTTTTTCCTTTTTTTTATCTTTTCGTTTATTTCTTGTTTCAAGATTTCCTCTTGCCATAATTCCAAATAGAAAAAAGAATTTATATATCTAACCAAAACCAGTTAATAACATTTAATTAAATCTTTTTACTAAAAAACAAAATTACGAACAATCAATTGTAGAACATTCTGCTATTCCATAAGATTCATAACCTGTTTCAGTTGCAAATCCATAACATGTTTTTTTCACGCTCTTTTCACCACCAGGAAGCTTATCTGCTTTTAACTCTCTTTCTTTTGTGCAATAATCATAAATTGATCCCTCTGAACATGCAATTCCACATGAAGTTACAATTGTTTGAACATTATCTTTTCCTTTTTCTACCCAAGGAGCGATTTGTTTCCAACCCATTGAAAATCCAAGAACCAAAATAACAAGGATAATAACACCTAAAATAATTAAAATTATTGCACTAGTGCTTAATCCTTGACCTGCTTTATTCATATTTAATTTAAGATTATTTTGTTTATAAAGTTTATGTTAAATCAAGGATTGTGAAAGCAACTGACGTATGTCCCCTTAATTTTTACATGCAAATTTGGTTCGCTTTGTTCACGATTAAAAATTTAAAACTGACTTGTCAGATTTTTTGTATTAAAAATATTAAGCAAAAAAATCTAACAGAGTTAATTTTGGAGCCAATGCATTGAGCAACTTGTTTATGAACTAATTTTTAATTTTAAAATTAAACCAAACAAATCTGTTAAATCAGGGTTTATAATTTACAGAAAAAATTAAAGTTTCTTTTTTACTAAACCAACTTGATTCTGTTTTTTGCAAATTAATTTCAACTTCATTTCCATTAAAAGAATTTTCTTCAATTTGAGCAGATGCTTTTTCAACCAAATTTATCCCAACAAAAAAATTCCTAGTTTGAATGCTTGAAGTAAAAAAACTAAGAAGAGCTAAACCACAAATAATTACAACTCCTAAACCCAAAACAGTAACAGGAATATCTCCTTTTTTATTCATTTTCTTTTCTCCAATTTTCAATTATTTTTTTATTTTCTTCTGAAACCAAACCATATGCAATTTCTGTTTTTGTTTCAAGTAAATCAACATCTTCTCCTTCTGAACTTAATTTAAGATCTCTAATTGTCAAATTTTTTGCTTTTGCAAATGAAGAAGAAATAAAAATAAATACAATTAAAACAACAATAATTATCAAGGTTGCAACCACCCAAACCATTGTTTCAGAAATTTGAGCTTTCTTACTTGACATTTTTTTCAGATTTATCTATAACAGACAAAATTTTAATTAAATAAAGATTTCCAGATTTGTCTAATGTAAAAAATCCTTTTTCAACACATTTTGATAATTTTTCATATTCTCCTGAAATAAAACAATCTGCTTTAAGATTTTTATTTCCTTGTAAAACCTCAAAAAAAGAATTTTCTAAATCTCCTGCTTGAAAAAGATTTACTTGAACATAATATTGCAAATCTCCTTCAGGAGTATTAAAATTCAATTTGCATTTTTCTAAAAAATTATTTTCATTTATTAAAAAACCTTGTCCATCAAAAATTCCTGATTCTAAATAACCCAAATCAGAAAAACAATCTCCGACCTTATTTGTTAAAATTTCTGCTTCAATTTCCCGAACATCGTAAGGAGAATTATAAAATATATTCACCATCGCAATTATCCCACCAGCTACAATTATTAAAATTGCAAACCAATAAACTGAAATTATTTTATCTGCCATTTTTTATCTATATTTAAAATATAAAATTCTCCATCTGTATAAGGAGGAGCGACCTCAACATCATTAAAAAAAGAGTATGAATAACCACTTCCCTCACTAAGTTTAATTGTTACAAGATTTTCATCTATTTTTACAACTTCTTCAAAATTAATTCCATTTTTTTCAGAAAGTTTTTTTGCCTTCTCCATATTTATTTTCAAAGTCATCCCAGGCTCTCCCGAATCAATCAACAAAGCAATTTGTTTGGCATATGATTGCTCTAATAAAACAGCCCCACTTCCCTGCTTCACTAAAAACAAAACAAGAATGCTCAAAAAAAGCAAATTCAAAATAATAAAAATAATATTTTCAACTAAAATTGTTCCTCTTTTTTTCATGAAATACAAAAACAAAAGATGTTAATAAAATTAACTATGCCTTTGTAAGAATCTCTTGACAATTCAATGCTTTAAATTTTTCAGAATTTGCTTCAACAATTGTTGGTGCCATGAATTGATTATTAATTCCTTGACCTTCCACAGGTATTGCTATAATTTCAGGATTTTGCAGTGCTCCATATTCCCCAGCACTAATTATAATTGCACCCACAATTGCTCCAGCCCAAGTCCAACCAACACCTGGAATGAAAATCCCAGCAACAGTTACAACACCCCCTGCAACATATTTCCATCCTTTTCCAGCAACCTCACTTGTAATTCCAGTAACAACAAAATATTGATTTGAAAAATCAATTGTTCCAAATGTAACTTCTGTACTCTGATTTTTAGAAAGTTCTTGTTTTAACAAATCTAAATTATTTGTTTTAAATAAATATTCAGAATATGTTTTTCCTACTGTATAATTTTCATTTGCCAAATAACTATAAAATTTATTTTTATCTAAAGTTCCAGAAGAAAAAGAACTTATATCTCTCAAACTATCATCAAAAACAATTTGTGAACAAATTGAGCAATAATTATCTTTGTAAAAAAAATCTTTCCCAACATAATCCACTTTTCCTTCACCAAACATCCACCAACATTCAGCCATTTCATCTGCTAAAACTTGGTAAACTTCTACATCTGTTTTGACTTTTTTGACTTCTGGTTTTGTCATTGTTTCGCATGAACCATCTTTTGTAATACAAATGTAACTTCTATGACAATCCAAAGGAATTGAATCTTTAGGGAGAACAGAACCTGCTCTTAAAACAACTGAATTATAGCAAAGTTCTTTTTCTGTTTCTTTTCCCAAATTTAATCTAAACAACAAAAACAAAATCACAACAAAACTTACAATTAGAATAACCATAGTAACCAATTGCTGTGTTGTTAATTCTGCTTTTTTATTTTTCATAAAGCACCTGCTTTTTTTAACATAAAATATAATGCACTTAAAACAATTATAAAAAATACAACCCACATTAAATATTTTACTAAATTTTCTAAACTCATTTTAATCTTATTCTAACTCCACCTGTTTTATCTATTTCAATACTTGTTGCACCTGATTTTTCAATTTTAATTTTTTCAAAGGAATTTAAATTTTCAACAATTAAACAAACTCCATTTTTACCGCACTCTTGCAACTGCCTACTTTCAATTAATCCAAACAAAGTATCAACATTAACATTATCACAAATACACAAACAATTTTTTCCTGCGCAAGAATTTGGTGAAAGCACATTTACAAAACTAAATAAATACCAACCAGCAGGATTTAACATTTCTACAGATTCTAAATTCGCTTGATTATTTTTCACAATATCAGAAATCCTAGAAAGAGTTTCTTCTGCTTGAACTAATTTTTGAGAATTTAAATTAGACATATAAAGAGCACCTAAAAAATAAACAAGAAGTCCTAAACAAATTAGAGCTATAATTATTTTCAATGTTTCCTCACCTAATAAAAAACCTTTTTTATCCATTTAAAATACCTAAAATTATTTTTCCTGTTTCATTTCCAACAATATTATTAAAAAAATCAAAAACAGAATCTTTAAAAAAGGTATAAAGTCCAATTACAACTGCGACAAAAACAATTAACCCGATTATTATTTTTATGAGTTGTCCTATTGTTAACTCAGACATTATCTTCCTCCAAACAAATTTTTAATTGAATCTATTAATAAAACTCCTTTTTCTTTAAGCAAAAAAATTGTAATCATAAGGATTGCAAGAACTGCAATACCTATCACCAACCATGGAAGATATTCTGAAATCACTGCTTTATTTTTCATATGATTAAAAGAAAAAAAGAATTAATAAATTTAACTAAAGCAATCCCCAGGGGAAGAACCCCTTATTTAAGAACAAAAAGATTTATAATCAATAAAAAATATCTTTTCTTATGAAAAAATTATTATATTTATTAGGAATCGGTCTATCATTAATAATTGGAACACCAAAAATAGTTCATGCTCAAAAATCTGCTTATCCCCAAATTGATTTCATTAAAAATATAGTTAATGAAAGTAATCCAACCACTAAAAAAGAAGAAACAAAACCTGCTGAAAAGCTTGAAGATTATCTCTTGAAAGATGGAGAAATAAAAAACTTAGAAATAGGGATAAAAGAAATTACACATTATTCATTGAATGAGGAAGAATTAACCAAAGAGGGAATAATCAAAAGAATTGAACAAAAAAACTATTTGTATAATCCCTCAAAAAGAGCTGAAGAAGAGAGGGCCTTATTATTTCAAGGAGCTATGCAATTTAACACAAAAAAAGATTTAGAAAACAGAATAGTCAAAAATCAAGAAGAAACTTACTATGCACCTTGCATGCATTGTTTTATTATAAATGAAAAAAATATTGTTGGTTTCCTCATGAATAAGGAAGATTATGAAAAATTAACTCCTTTATCTTATATCCCTTACTTGGAATTTTTATTAAATTACCAAAAAAGACATAATGCAAAATTAATTTCAAATCCTCTTCAAAAATTTAATCAAGAACAATATTTTGAAGTATTAAAACAAACAGTTGAAAAATACAAAAAAGAAGGCGTATGGGAAGCGCCTGAAAAAAAACTAGAAGGTTATAGCTTGGATCAAATAAAGGAATTATATAAAATACAGAATAGTTTTGCAAAATGAAAAGAACATTACTAACTTTATTGGCAGCAACAACATTTGTAATAGGTCTGGTGGTTGGTCCCTCAATTAAAGAAGCCGTGAATTCTAAAAAAAATTTAGCTGAAGGGATATTAAAAATAGGGGAAGGAACATATAATATGCTTAAAAAAGGAAACATAATCGGCGAAAAAAAATTTCAAAATTCGGCTTCTTCAAAACGCTTAATTAATAAACTTTATGAAACTCCCTTAACAGATCAATTTGGAAACAAAATCTTTGAAGAAGTGAAAATAAATGCAGAATTAGACGAAAAAAATAATACACTTTATCTTGGGAACTATACTCAAAACTGGAACAATCAAAGATGGAAAAAAGAAGCAGTCGCCCAAAAAAGATTTACAAAATTAAATGAAAGAACAAAAACATTTATCCTGCATCCTAAAAAAGTTAAAATCACAAATATCGATGAACAAGCATACCTTGTGCCACAACACGGTTGGGATACCAACTTAAAACCTTACGAAGAACATAAAGAAGCCCAGCAAATGATAGAGGGAGGAGAAAAAATAGTTGATTGGGCAGTCAGCACAATCCCAATCCCTTATTTTAAAAAACTTTTTACTGACTTTATTAAAAATGCTACAGAAAAAGAAAAAACATATTATGAAGAATTATTCACAAAAATAAAACAAGGATATGCTGCTACAATAATTCCCTCGTACATTCCAAACAAGATTATTGGTTCAACAAAAACAGCAATGGAATATAAAATCACTTTTGATACACAAAATCTAAACAAAGATGTTCCAATTTTTCTTTGGGAAAAAATTGTCCTGGGTGAGCCAGGTTATGCTCCTTCTGGTTCTTTTCCAAATAGGTATGGAGAATTAGAAGATGTCTTAATTAAATTTGAATTAAAGAAAAATAAAATTGACTCACCAAAACAAGAAAAAGAAATCAGTAAAAAAACTATTGAAAATTTTGAAGTATATCAGAAGGTAACAGAAGGAAATATCAATATATTTATTAAAAAGGGGGGAAAGGAAATTCCTTTAATTCAACATCCAGCACAGGATCGGGTCCCCTCTTTATCCCCAGATAAAAAGAAAGTAGCATTCACATCAAATAGAAATAATGAAGCAGCAATATATGTAATTAATATAGATAAAACTGGTTTAAAAAAATTAATAAATATTCCTCGAACTCATTTGCTTCATACTCCAAAATGGTTATCAAACACCAATATATATTACCAAGAATGGAATAAAGAACAAATAACATTTGAACATGGAGAAATGGTTGTAGCACGTCCAGGGTTTTATACAAAATATGAAATAAATGTAGTAACTGGAGACAGAATTTCAGATCATAGCGAACTAAATGCAATAATAAAAGAAGAATCTGAAAGAAGAATGAGGTAATCAATATAATCCCCCTTCTCTCTTCATCTACCTTCCTTTTTCATTCTCTAATTTATCAATCCCCCCAACACAATCGAAGTTAAAGCAAATAAAGCAAGAGTTGAAACTAATGCTGTTACAAAATAAAGCAAAATTCCTTTTTTCAAATTCAAAGAAATCTTATAAGTTTTTTCAAGTTTGTCCTCACCAGAATCAATTGAAACTAAGGTTCCTGTTAAAATAAAAATAATTTGAATAATATAAATTCCAATAAAAATTTGCAAGAAATAAGGTGGAATCATTTTAGTAACATCAAACAAATTCATAATTCCATCTAAATTTCCTAAACTTGCTGCCTCTCCGCCCAAACTTGCCAATTTTAATTTATTCAAAATCGCAGCAATCATTGAAGCTAAACCAACAACAACACCAGAAAGCAAAGGTGCTAAAAAAGTCATATTGCTTTTCATATCTGAAACAATTTCAGCAAGCATGTCTCTTAACCTATCTGTAATCTTAGAAATATTCTTAACATATTCTGAGATACTCATCAAACTTGTTGCTGCGATTTTCAAACCTTTTTTTGCAGATTCAATAAGCACCCTCATACTCGTTGAAATTAAATCAGAAGGATAATAAATTATTGCACCACGTCCTCTGTCAAAAATCGCTTTATCAACACTCATTCCCATTTGCTGAATATTATAATTAACTCGTCTAAAAAAATCTTCTGTCATTAAACCTTTTGAAGATTCTGCAACTTTTCCAAATGAAAGTTCAGGGGGGGTTCCATTTCCAATTCTATTCCCAAGCTGAAATAAAGAAGTATTAAATTCTTTTTCAAGTTGTTTTGTTTTTTTTCGTCCAACAATTAAATTTTTTGTTCTTTCCTTAAAAGACATTGAAAAAAACAAAGCCAAACCCAAAGGAAAAAACAAACTAAGAATTAAAGCACCTGTCCCAAAAGGACCAGTAATTCCTGCCCCTGTTTCCATAAAACCAAAAAAATATTCTTTTCCAAAAACACTTAAACCAATTTCAGAAAAAGTAAAATCCATTGGCAAGCCAAGCATTTGCGGAATAGGGGTGTAGCCAAAAACCAAAGGCAAAAGACCTAAAATAAAAAAAGGCAAACAAATTAAAAATGCTTTGTGATAAGGTTTCTTATTTGTATATTCTGCATAAAGAGGATTTCTCTCAAGCAAACTAGATTCACCATAACCACCAGGTCTTAACAACATAACTTTGTTTGTTAAATAAAAAACAAAAAAAGGAATAATTAAATTAAACAAAAGAAAAACATGAAGTGGCTTGATAAAATCCCCAACCATTGCAGAAGCAAGGGGCAACAAAGCCAAACCAAGTGTAGGCAAAACAACACCAAGCATATAAACATTTGTTAAAGGGCTTCTGACATTGTGCGTGAATTTTAACATCTTGTCATAAACACCATCAAGAACAACTTGCAAAGATTTTTCAAGAGTATCAATTCTTCTGGAATTGCTTGGCTCAAATAAACTTGCTTCAATCAAATGAAAGGCCTCTATAAATTCAACAGAATAATCTCTCCAGGTTTCTAAATAATTATCCAAGCTTTCTTTTATTGTTGAAAATTTCCCAACCTGAACATTATAAAAAACTTTTTTAAAATCAAGCGAAAGAGGATATTGCAAATGCTGGGAAGCAAAAGAAATTGCTTTTTCTAAATTCGGTGTATGCCTCATGTAAACAACAATATACAAAATTGCAGGAACCATTTGCGACGAAGCTTTTAATCTCCACTTATTTGCAAGACGTTCTGGATATCCATTAACAAAATAAAATAAAAATAAAGACAAAACAATCATTAAAAAGAAAAACAAAACAGGGAAAAACTCCAAACCTCCTTTAATCAAAGTTATTGCAACAGAAAAAAACAAACCAATTAAAAAAACAACAACAAAACACATTATGCTCAAAGTCAAAGCTTGCCATGGCTCAATTTCAAGATGAGCAATTTCTATTGCCCGTTTAACTCTTGCTTCATCTTTTGCAGAGGCCTTTAACTTAATAACATTTCCTAAACTTTTACACCATCTTTCATATCCTGAAAACTCAGGTGCCATTTCTGCCTTGAACTTCCTATAGGATTCACTATAATCACCTGAACTAATTTCAGGGCTTTTCATCTGACTCTTGATTCGCGCACTATGTTTTCTAAGAATCTCATCTACATTTAGCTTTCTATTTGGTTGCATAATCTCTCCTCTTTTATTAACAATCTAATTAAAAAGAATTAATAAATGTTTGGAGAATTTAAGTGTTATATTAATTAGATATTCAAGTAAAATTCAGACAAATTCCTAACCCAATGAGAGCATAAAAGAGGATTTCTAAAAATTAAAATATTCAGGAAAAAAGATTTTATCAAATCCTTAAAATTACTTTTTCAACTTGTCTTTTTCTTCTTCAGTCTCATCTTCAAATCTCTCAATTTCTTTTTTCCAGTACTCAAGCAAAGCATAATCTTTTCCAGCATAACTTTTTATTTTATCTTTGTGCTTCTCTTTTTGTTCATTTAAACTTTCAATCTTCTTTAGTCGTTTATTTTCCTTCATTTTATTTGCTTATCTATATTCTTAATTATATAATCATAAATTTTTCTTGCTTCATTAACAGACACAACTTTCTTGACCTTGTTTTTATTTTTTGAGCGAAGATAAGAATTATAAGGTTCAATAGAACCAACAATTGTTTTAACTAATTCCAAAAATCCTTTTGTAGTTAATTTTTTATTTTTTATTAAGCAATCTACAATATATAATTCACGTAATCTTAAAACCAAAGAATACATAATATTATCTGAAATGCTTTCATTCTCTTCCTCTTTAATTTCAATGGATTCTTTATCCACCCTCATAGCAGACTTTGTTGTTTCTATATGAAATTTTAAATTTCTTTTTGTCAAACCAGTTTTTTTATATCCCACAATTAATTCAGCATTTAAAACAACCTTTGCCTCTTTTAACATAGGAAGAAGGGGCAAAACATTATTTCTTAAAGAATTTTCAACTTGTTCTTTAGAAATCAAAATAAGATTATACTTTCCTTGTTCAATTTTTTTATTTGTTTTATTAGTTATAACTAAAACATCAACATCACTTTTATCTGTTTGTTCTTCACGAGCATAACTGCCAACTAAATAAATTCCCTGAACATCATATAAATACGCTGCAAGAATCTCTAAAACATCTTTCTTTATATTAATTGGTTTTTTAACAAGTTTTATTTTTGCTTTCCCACCAAGCCACTCCTTAGGCAAAACTACTCCTGCACTATTCCCCACCTTAACAATCGGTTTAATTAATTCTTGTTCCATAGTTATAACATTGTTATAACATTTATAAATGTTTTGTTGGAAAGGGTTTAATAAATGTTTGGAGAATTCAATGTAATAATATTATAACAAGTGTTTGCAAATGTTTTTGGTTTACAACTTCAACTCTTTCAATCCCTTAACAATCTCTTCCTCAATTTTTAGAGTTTTCTTTTTTATAATCTCTGGTTTTTCATATACTTTTTCTTCATATTCTATTTCCTTGTATTTAGAAATGCTTAGGTCATAATCATTTTCTTTTATTTCTTCAATTGGCACAAAGAAGTGTTTCTTTTTTCTATCTTCATTAGATTCTTCCTTTCTTTTTTTGAATCTTTCAATTATGTCTGGGAGATTACTTCCTTCTATTTTTGTTCTTTTATCATCCAAACTAAAACCATCATTTTGCATATCATAAAACCAAACTTTTTTTGTTGGCTCTCCTTTTGTGAAAAATAAAACAGCTGTAGAAACTCCAGCATAAGGTTTGAAAACTCCAGAAGGCATTTTTATTATAGCATCTAATCTACAATCTTCTAAAAGTAATTTCCTAATTAATTTATGGGCTTTTGAATTACCAAACAAAACCCCATCTGGAACAATAACTGCACATCTTCCCCCATTTGTTAAGGAATTATACATTAATTCTAAAAATAATAATTCTGTTTTTTTGCTTTTTATTGTAAGATTATCACTGCTTTCTGATTCATCAATAGAACCTTTGAAAGGGGGATTTGCTAAGATTAAATCATAAGTATTATCTTGATTATATCTTTTTGAAAGAGTATTTAATTGTTCTAAATTTGGTTTGCTTATTCCATGCATCATTAAATTCATCAAAGCTATTCTTGTCATGGTTTGGTCAATATCAAAACCATATAAGCTTTCTTCATCAAGAATTTGTTTCTGCTTAGAGTTTAATTTATCTGCCTTGAAATTATATTCATTTCCTTCTTCATCTTTTTTTATTAGGTCTTTAGAAGTATTTTGTTTTAAGATATATTCATAAGCATTTATTAAAAAACCTGCTGTTCCGCAGGCAGGATCTAAAATTAAATCCCCGTATTGTGGTTTAGTTAATTCAACCATCATTTTAATTATATGTCTTGGTGTTCTGAATTGCCCATTTTTTCCAGCTGTTTGCAATTCACTTAATAAATATTCATACATATCTCCCTGAGCATCTTGGTTTTGTTCTTTAATGTGCATATCGTTAATTATCTTAACACCCTCTATAAGTAATGATGCTGTGGGAATTTCAAAATTAGCACTATTCATATATTTTGAAAAAGAATCTCCATCCCCTAAATTTCTCATAAAAGGGAATACAACATCTCTTGCATGGTCTAAAATCTTATCGGCACTATATTCACTCCAAACACTCCAACGACAATTTTCATGTTTTTTAAACATGGATATAAATTCTTCTTCTGTTAAACTTGCCTCTTGTTCTCTTCGAACATCCATATCTTCAAATCTTTTCATGAAAATCAAGAAAGATATTTGTTCAATTGCCTGAAGAGGATTAGAGATTCCACCAGACCAAAACTTATCCCATAGTTTGTTTATTTGTGATTTGAGTTCTGTGTGTAGCATTTTATGTTAAATTAAAGATGATCGCCAATTTAATAAAGATTAGTATTGATAAAATTAAAGAGCCATATTTAATTAAAGTGATTGTATCTTCTAATTTATCTAATCTTTCTTCTAATCTTCTAGGCAATTTTATTTTAAAAGAGAGTATTGTTAATGACAAAGAAATTATTAACGAAAGAGAGAGGATCACTTTTTCAATTTCAGTATCTTTATAGACTTCCTTTTCAATAGTTTGAATAACAGGAACTTCAATAGTATTATTAATATAAATTACTTTTGGATTTGCGAGTTCTTGATTACAATTATTTAATTGATTTTGATATGATGAACAATCACAAGTAGGACTGTTTTGATTAAATAAAGATGTGAATACAGGGATTAAGGCTAGTAAAACTATGATGGCAAAAATCTCTTTCATATAAGGGATTTGGCCTCTATTGTTCATCTCTTCCTCCCCCATAAATAGATTATAAAACCAATTGATAATAATGACCCAAAAATTATATTTAAAATAAAATTAATTTGAATCTTCTCAGAAATATTATTAAACTTTAAATCAATTGCATTATTGATTGCGCGATTTAATTCTTGCTGATTCATATTATTAATATTAATTGTTTGGTTAGGGGGGTATTTAGTTGATAATTCAATTATTTTAGTTTCTATATTTGAGATCTTATTGTTTAGGTTGTCTAAGGTATTCAGTTTAGAATCTAATTTACTAGCTGATTGTTCTATTTTATCAACATTGCTTTCAATTTTAGAAGGAATCTTAAATAAAAATACTAAAGAAATTATTTGTCCTACAAGAATTATAATCGCCAATACTATAAATATCCACATAAAGTCGTTTTTATTAAACTTCATTTCATCAACGCCCCCTTAAACGCCTTCTGCATCAGCACATCAAACATCTGACTTATTTCTTCTTTAGATTGTTTTTGTTTTTCTTTTAATTTTTCAACCCGCTCAACAATAGAAGCAAATTTTTTTTGAAGAGCAAGAGGCGGGAGGGGGATTTTGATATTTCTTATATCTTTTAATAAAAGATTTTTTTGAGAAGATCCTGAAGAAGTGCTCATTAAATTAATTATGATTGTATCTAAAAAATTTTTTAAATAAATAGATTGTATTAATTTTTTATTTGGTTTTATTATAGCGACACTTTTTTGAAATGTTGTTTTATCCACATTCTCTCTATTATTCATTATTGCCGTTTTTCCAATTGTTCCACTATTTGTAATCAAAACATCTTTTATTTCAAGATTTACTCTTTTATTGACTTCTAAATATCCTTCTTTTTTTATTTGTCTAGAATTTTCATAATGAACTTCCCCCTTAAAAATATCTTTTGCACTAATAAAATAATATCCTGAATTTTCTTCATTCTCGCAATCTCCATGCTTTCCATCAGTTATCTTTTTAGTTATATCTACTAATTTTTTTATTTTAAACTCTCCTTTTCTTTTCAAAAACATTTCATTAAAAACACTTTTCAAATAATCCTCCATTAATTTATCGGCTTGTTCTCTTTTTTGTTTTAGTTTTTCGGCTTTTTCTAAAATTGAAACTATTTGTTTTTGAGTGGGGGGTGGGGGGAGGGGGATTTTGATGTTTCTGTATTTAGATAGATAATATCTTTTATGGGTTATTGAATTAACTTTAATTGTCTGCATTAATAAGAAGATAAATTTTAAATCAATTTCTTTATTTTTTGGAGTTAATAATTTCATGGCACTAGACTTTACTTTAAATTTAAAATTCACAAATTTATTATCTGTAGTAAAATCATCAAAAATTATTACGGGTAATTTATTATAAATTCCATCTGTTTCATCTGTGTGCCCTAAAATAAATGATTTGCCTGCTGTCAAAACTGGCGTGTTATAATTATCATTATAATTTGTATCTTCAACAATGTATTTTGTTGGTTGCTCGTAATTCAAAAGTTCTCCAAGTTCAACTTCTTTCCATCCTTGAGGTAATTGTTTAATTTTCATTTTAATTTAAATGTTTTTGTAACTATCTCCTTAACTAATTTAATTAAGGAATCACATAAAAAAGTTATTTCTATATTTTTATCTACAAGTTTTATAGATATTTCATAATGCCTAATTAATTTATGTGTCGGGGGTATAAACGCTGGTTCTTGTGTAGCTGGATTAATTGGAACCCCATTCATAGAAACTCCTTCTCCAAAAAAAACTCCTTGTTTGCTCCAACTAA
Organism: Candidatus Woesearchaeota archaeon; assembly: GCA_964615065.1. GTDB lineage: Archaea > Nanobdellota > Nanobdellia > Pacearchaeales > GW2011-AR1 > JAHILJ01. The sequence goes on along the minus strand of CAZTPM010000001.1, from coordinate 11,785 downwards.
TTTCTCCATTTTGGCTTTTAAAAGTTGTTCGGATATGGTTTGTTTCTTTTTTTTCTTTAATCAAAAATTGATGTTTTTCCTTAGACCCTTTTTCATGCAAGATAGTTAAGATTTCTTTTTCTTTTGATGAAAATGGTTGAGAATCAAACAATAAACTAAAAAATTGAGGATGAATTTGATTTATATTTTTTAATCCATAATTAGTTATAACACTATTAAAATCATTTTGTGTTTTAGAAATTGGAAAAGAAACTTTAGATAAATCAACAAGATAATGATTTTTATTAAGATAATAAAAAATTAATTTATCTAAACAAATTCTAAGTTTAACAAAAATTTCTTCTGTTAAATTTCTAGTTTTTAAAGTTACATCGTAAGAAGCAAGATTATTTTGAAGTTCTTTCTTTAAATCTGAATTAAGTTCTTTTACTCTTTCTAATTGGCTTAATAATTCCTCTTCACTCATCTCCCAACCTCCACTTTCCCAACAACCAAAACATTTAAATAATTTAAACAATTTAAATAATCATGCAGGGGAAAGCGACCTGACGAAAGCCATATACGCTTTGCGTTGGTATGGGGAGTAGGATTGACGGACGCCCTTACCCTACATTTTATTTTTATTTCAACCATTTTTTAATCTCTCAATATTTAGTAAAGTATCCAAAACAAGACTTGCTCTGTATTCAGGAGTATTCTTAATTAATTTACTCTCTATTTTAATAACTGTTTTACTTCCATCGACAATATTGACAAATTTCCTAAAGTTAGAATATTCATTGTCATCTATTGAAACAAAAATTATACAATTATCATGCTTCTTGATAAAATCAAAAACATTCATATAAATTTCTATGTTCTGCCTCATTTCTCTGATTTTATACCCTTCAAAAAAACTTAAGACATTATTCTTCTCAATTATTTTTTTAATAGAATGAATATAAGTATTCTTGTGCTTCAAATTCTTATAATGTGCAAATTTAGAAATCAAAGGAATTAATTCAAAGAGTTTTTTATTTTCAAGGATTATATATCCAATAACATTTACAGAATAGTCAATAAAGATATAATAATCAAATTGTTTCATTCTCCAACCTCCAAAATTTTAATCATCTCAGGGTAGAGAGCTTTAATTCGATTAACACTTCTCACAGTAATATCTACTTTTCCGCCTATTTTTGGCTTAATAGAAATATTTAAACTTTCATCCTTACCCGTAAACCCATTATGAAATTTTTCTTTCGCCCATAAGACTGCTCCATCCTCAATTATAATTATTTTATTTCTCATGGCTTCTCCAGGAACAAACATTAATTTATGATGAAAGTCAAGAATCATTTTATTATTTTCATACTTAATTCTATGCATAAGAGACATTGCAAGTTCTACGAAAAAATCATTAGAAATTAAAATAGTAGATTCACTGAAATTTATCTCTCTGGGAAATTCTTTAAGTTTTTCCTTGATAATGCTTACTCTTTGTATTTTCTCATCCTTTAAAATATGACCTATTAAAAAATTCATCTCGCCATTTGCAACATCCATCCCTATTGAAGGAAGAACAGGATATACTTTTCCTTTTGGCAAGAAAATATCTTCATCAATCAAGGGTCTTAAACCAATTTGAGTAAACTTCCCATCTGTTCTTTCAACAAGATTAACTTTAGCAATATCTCCCACTCTTTGGCTAGAATTATAATCATTAATTGCACTAATTTGAAACTGCCTTATTTTTTCTTTATCGTATCTGCTCTTATACATCCCCCCAAATCTATCGTCAACTTCCAGATTGATAAGTTCCCTAATTTTCTTGCTAGGGGTCTTGTCCTCGAAATCACACAATTTCTTAAAGTTGAGCAACTCTTCTCGCGGCAACTTAGAAGAGACTATCATGCTATCACTTTCTTCCTGAGATTTTTGAATTGTCATACATTCCTCACTCAAAAAGGTTATTTAAAACTTCCTATTCGTGTTTTTTAGTAAACCAAAGATTTACCTTTTTTCATAAATTGCGTATTTTATGAATTTCACCGCCACCTCAACTTATTACACTTATCAACAATCTCAATCAACTGCTTTTTTTCAAACAAATCCAAGGGCCTTTCTTCTGTCAAAGGATGCTTTGCAAAATCCTTTAATTCAATATGCTTTGCTCTTACAAAAACCTGTTTTAATAATCTCAGAAATTTCAATTGCTCTGAATTATAATGCTCATTCCTGCTAATCACAAACTTATCAAATTCTTGCTTAATCATTTCTTGAGGGTCAGGCAAATCAATTACCTGTAAAAGCTGTCTTAAAAATAATACAAAATCTATTTTTCTAATATTTTGAATATTTTCAATTGTCCAAGCAGAATTTAAACTTGAAAGTTTCTTTTCAATTTCAAGCAATTCTCTAGATGTAACTCCTTTACTTTCTTTAATTTTTTTAATTAAAGGATTGCTATTTAAGAAATATTCAAAATTAGGATTTTCTTTAACTTTCATCTCAAATTTTTCAACATTAATAACAACATCAGGAGCATCAATCCTCAACATCTTCTTTCCATAGATTTCATAATAAATCATTAAAGAAGCAATTTCTCTAATTAAGAAATCAACATCTTCAAAAGTTATGTCTTGCCAAAATTCATCTCCCAAAACTTTTTTTATTTGCTCATCTTTCTCTCTAACCACTTCCAAACTTCTCTCCCAAACATTCTCAACTCTTTCTTTAACAAACTCTTCAATCTTCCAAATCTTATCCTTATAGTCTTCTTTAATAGCGTCAAACAACTTAACACATTTTCCAATAAATGCATAAACTTTTGAATTTTCAGATTTAGAATAAATAAGTAAAGGAGCAATTTCTTCCCTCAATTCTTTGACATGCTCTTTCAAATCAAATTTTTTAGAAATAACTTTTTTGATTATATTTTTCTTTTCTAAAACAAGAGGAGAATCAATGTCAATACTTCTCACAGTTTCTATAATCGCCTTTTCAATAACTTCCTTCTCATTTTCCTTTAAATCTTTTTCAAGCAAATCAACCTGCTCTAAGAAGATTCTTGTTTTAGCGTCGATTAATTTGGACTTTTCTCTTGTCCTATCTAAATCATGAAACTCTACATTTGAATGCTCTCCAAATTTAAAATCTAAAATAAGAAAATTATCTTTAACAGCTACTCCATCTTTATGAGGCAACCAATCCTTATGCTTACATGTTTCTAAATTTCTAGTTCCTCTTCCAAGCATTTGCCAGAATCTTATATAAGAAAAAACAGGTTTAACAAAAACCAAATTCATAATTTCAGGAATATCAATACCTGTATCTAAAACTCCGACAGATAAAGCAATTCTCGGAGTAGAGTTTCTTTTGAATCTTCTAACTTCATCCATATATCTGGTTCTGTCTGAAGTAATAACTCTTACTTCTCTAGCTAAATTAGGATAAAGCCTATCAAAGATATTTTTTAAAGATTCAGCATGCTTAACACTCGCACAAAAGAAGATAGTCTTACATGGAACCCTATCATCTGTTTTATAGCACCTATCAATAAACTCTCTAACAATTAATTCATTTGTTCTTGAATCTGTAAACAATTTTTCAAATCTTGCTCCAGGAGTTTGAAAATCATAGGGGTTCTCTTCTTGTTTTTCCAATTGAAATCTTAATTCTTTGCTTAATTTCTTTCCTTCTATCCCTAATGATAAAATCTTAGTCTCAATGACCTCTGCAGAATAAGGAGCTAGAACTTCATCATCAACAGCAGAATCATAATCATATTTATATGTTGGTTCTTTATCTTCACAACCAAATAATTCAAAAGTATCTTTCCCTTCTTTTTTTGAAGGGGTTGCAGTTAAACCCAGTTTGATAGCATCAAAATATTTTAAGACATCATTATTTTTATCATAATAAGAACGATGGGCTTCATCATAAACAATTAAATCAAAAGCGCCTATTCCAAATTTTTCATAAAATTTTCCTCTTGGCTTTTTATCACTCATTAAGGTTTGAATGGTTGAAACATAAAGCCTAGCACTTTCAGAAAATCCTTCAACATTTAATTCACAAACAGGCTCTCCTGGAAAAAATTCTTTAAACCCATTTTCTTTAGCTTGATTCGATAAAGAAATTCTATCTACAATAAATAAAACATTTCTAACAGAATTTGATCTCATTAATACGTCTATAATTGCCATAGCGACTCTTGTCTTCCCCGTTCCTGTGGCCATATTAATTAGTGCGGACCTATTTCCTTTTTCGAGATGTTCTAAAATAACCTTTACTGCTTCTATACTTCTATCTCTATCCACAATCTCTGGTTTAATCTTTACTTTAGTTGGATCTCGCTCTCTTTCAAAAAGATGAACTCTCCTATGCAAATCTTTTTGTTCAAATGGAAGGGGAACTTGTCTTCTTCTATCTTTCTCGTCAACATAATACCATTGTTTCCCATTTGTTAAAAAAATAGGGATTCTTTTTTTTGTTTGTTTCTCAATATCTTCTCGATAGGTTCTAGATTGAATTTCTCCCTTTTCAACACTTATCGATGTTTTCTTTGCTTCAATAATAGCTAAAGGAGAATTATCTTCATCCAAAAGAAGATAATCAATAAATCTATCTCCGACCTCTATATTATCTTTCTTAAAAAAAACAAATTTTTTAGTTCCGAAATTAGATTTCACAGAATTAATTTCTTCTTTAATATATTCTTTCTTCCATCCAGTTCTTTCTAAAATTGGGTCTATAATTTTCTTTCTAGTTTCTTTTTCTGATAAATTCACCATATCAATTTAACACATTAGAACTTTTAAAAATCTTCCCTTCTTTATTCTCATTTTACAATTTCTCCTTCTTCTTCAACTCTTCTTCCAACCACTTTTTCCATTCAGGGAAAACAAACTCACTTAAGGGTAATCCGACTTCTTTTACAATTTCATCTGAAATTTGATGAAAAGCATTGTTTGATTGCTCGTTAAATTCAGCTTCCAAAAGATTATTGTCCCCAATTTTTTTAGCAATATCAACAAGTTCTTTTTTTATTTTTGCACGAAGTAAAATATTATCATAAACAGCATCCCAATTTCCTGCCCAACCTTTTATACTTGAAGCAATATTTTTTATTATCTCGCTGTCTCCATTCCTCAAGTCCTCTGTTGGTTCAAGCTCGTCTTTTTCAACATTGTATTTCATTAAATCAACAAAGCCCTGTTCAAGCAAAGGATCTTTTTCCCAATGTTTTCTGACTTCTGAAATTTGAACAACCCTTTTCCATGAATGCAAACCATCTGCTGATTTTACAGGATTACAAATAACAATTATATCTGTTGCTTTGAAAGAAGTTGCAGGAACCCCTAAATCATTTACAACCCTATCAAAAACACCATATGGCGACGCACCATGAATTGTTCCTGCCACAACATTTGCTAAAGCACCAATACGCATTGCTTCGTAAAGTGCTTTTGCTTCCACACTTCTAACTTCTCCAATTATTAAACAACTATCACCTAAACGCAAACTTGTTCTAATCCCGTCCTCTGCAGAAACTTCTGTTGTTGTTTTCAACAAAGCAGAACGAACTTTCATTCGTAAAATATCATATTTCAACTTTCTCAGGGATTCAACAGGTAATTCCAATGAATCTTCAATAACAATAACTCTAAACTTAGGAATAATTTCTTGCATTAAACTCCCCAGCAAAGAGGTTTTCCCTGAACTTCTTGTTCCTGCAACTAAAAGGGTTCGTGAACCATCAATTAAAAAACTCAACAAACCAGCTGCAAAAGGATTTAACATTTTATTCTGAACAAAAAGAGGAAGTGTCCAAGGATCTTCTCTGTGCCTTCTAATTGAATAGGCCAAACCATCAGGAGATAAGGGTGCCTGAATAATCGCTATTCGTGCTCTAATTTTTCCAATTTCTAACTGGGTATCCAAAATCGGATTTGCTTCATCAAGAGGCCGACCAGAAATCATCCTAAACTTTGCAGCCCAAGAATCAACATCTTCTTGACTCGGTAAGATATTTGAAGAACATTCATCAAAATCCTGATGCTTTAAAAAAATAGGTATCAAAGGAATAGGTGCATTCAAAGAAATATCCTGAAGTTTTTTGTCTTGTAACAAAACTTCAATCAATCCAAAACCAATTGTATGCCTAACTAAAATAGTTGCTAATTTATTCAAACCAGAATAACTTAAACTAATTTGTTTTGTCTGGGCAAGGTCTTGCAATAAATCCTTTGAAATATTAAAAAAAACTTGCCTTGTCCTTTCTGTATCTGTAAATTCTTCTGCTTGGGGCTGGTGCTCAACCAAAACACTTCTTGCTAAATTTAAAAGCATGTTATGATCTTCGCTCAAAGAATTTTCAGGGGGCATCAGGTGATAAATAAATTTTGCATCATTCTTTTTTTTCAAAATAGTAACATTCGAAATATCATAGTCGCTATTTGAAATTTCATACTGGTCAATAATTTCTGCGTCTTCAGGCAAATCAGAAACCAAACGAGTAAAAGTAAAATTTGGTATGACATCTGGCCTAAATAATTTATAATAAATTTCCCGATTCCCTTTAGAATAATTTGCCAAAAAAGGTTTTGCTTTTTGAATAATTTTTGTTTTTACAAACAAATTAAAAATTTTCTCAAGAAGGTGCGCATAACTCATAAAATCTGTCCTTCTATCTGGACTTATCTTGTCTAAATTTATTTTAGATTCAATTATAATTTTTTTTAATTCAAAATAAGCAGAAACAGGATCTTGTTTTAACAGAAGTAAAAATGAAAAAAGCTGGTTATACCTTTTTGAAAAAACACCTTCAACATTTGTAACTAATTTTTCCTGCGACAAAATTTTTTCCTGCTTCACTAAATAAACATAAAGCTGTGCAATTTCTAAAAGAAAAGAAGTTTCTTCAAAATCATAATTATAATTTTTTTGCTGGACAAAAACAATCCTTGAAACATTTGGATTTTCAATTAAAGAATCAACTGTTCTCTCCATAATTTCAGGAGAATCAGCCAAGCTCGGAACAAATGGTGCCCCAAGATAATTAATATAAAGAACATCTTCACCTGCCTCCCTCTGCACTTCATAAGAATATAATTTTGAATCTGGATTAAACTTCATATACAAAACACGCATGCGTAGTTTAAAATGTTTTTCGTGTTAGAGAGAAAGGAAAAAATTATCACCTAAACGCGAAAAATTCTTCTAAAAAAATTAATAATTCTTTCACAATTCAGAAGAAGAATTAAGGTTCTTCTTTTTCTTAACAATAAAGAAAATAATAATTAATAAAATTAAAAGAATCAGAGACCCCCCAAAAATATAAAATATTGAATTATTCTTAAATAATTTGCTTTCATTTGCTTCTTTAGAACCATCATAAAAATCAGAAGTTTCATCAAAATTAATATCTGCTTCACTTTTAATCACACCAAACTGCTCTTTAACAGAAATATCTTTATAACCTTGTTTTGAAACTTCAACTTCTAATCCATATGTTCCAATTTGCTTTGCTTTAAACGAGTAAGGCAAGTTTATTTGCCCACTTGAATTATCTGGATAATTTAACGTCGCTGTTATTGAAGGATTTTCAATTTCCGAAGTATAATTTATTACAATATCTTCATTTTGAATGAAAACCTTTTTGGTTAAGATTAAAGAAAAATCGAAAGTTTCCAAGGTTTCAATTTTAAATGATTTTTCAAAACTTTTCTCATAAGGTTCCAAAATAAAAATTGAAGCGACACAATTCCCAGATTTAACATTTTCACCAACAAATCCATAAGAATACACTTCTTGAAAGTATTCATTTGCAACTAAATTAGCTTCTTTCATTTCAAGAGATGCCGTAGGTGAGCCTGGACACTCAACGTTTGCAAAATAATTTATTGTTTCATCTTGAGTAGAAATAAATCTATAAGCAAATTTTACTTCATCACCTTCATAAAATATATTATCAACACTAATACTTATGTCTGTAACAGCCCCGACTAAATGAATAAAGAATATTCCAAAAAATAAAATCAAAATAAATTTTTTTATTGACATCATGGTAATCCCTCATCTAAATTATAATCTGGATTTATATCAAGTGTAGGATCTCCTAATAAAGTTGTCATGTATTCATAAGGATCATACACATATGCTTTTGTAAATGACTCTCCTAAAGTTAATTTATCTTTATAAATTCCATTCATAGTATTTTTATAAATCTTATTTCCTGCCCAACCTGTACTTACTGCCCCCAAATATCCTAACCCTCCTTTTCTAAGAACATTATTGCAAAAAGAATGAGAATTATATGTTGAACAAGTTAAACAAGCATCACTATACACAATTGAATTTTCTAAATAAGGAATTTCATTAGAATCAATTCCTGCCCAATTAGGACTCCCATGGTCCATATATGATATCATATCTTTACTTTTCCATAAATTAGGCCAAGTTTCCAAACTATTATCTATATCACAAATTAAATCTTTTCCAGAAATATATGGAGTTGGTTGAATACTACAATGAGCATTATAACCTACATTATTAAAAATCTGAGTCCAGCTATTTGCATTTTTCAACATATAATCAAAAGAACTTGCCATAAATTGAATATTCTTTGTTCTCACAGTTTTATCATAAAATAAATCTCTTCCAAGATAACTTGACACATCCGAAATTGTAATTCCCTGCACTCTCCCAACAGACATATCAGAATATCTATCCTCTAAATAAATATCCCCATACCCTGTATGGTCTAATGAACGATAATTATCATAACAATTTCCAATTGCCGACATTTCTTCTCTTAAAGGTATTGCATTGGGTGCTCCAAATATTGTCAAAAATCCAGAAAGATAAAAATCATACTTTTCTTCATTTGTATAAAAAATTTCATCGTCTTTAATCAAAATATTTTGTGCTCCAAAAGGAATATCTATAGAAGTTGTTTGAGAAGAATCTATATCATAGATATAAGCTTTTGTACTTGCACATTGTTCATAAACACAACTTTCTTCTGAGGAACAACTATTCCAACTATTCTCATCGCCCATCCCACAGCTTTTCCCAGATATAGTACAAAAAGAACCACAATCAAGATTCTCTAAACAGGACAACCCAGTATTTTCACAAATCCCATTTGAAATGAGCCATAAAATTTTTCCATTTGAAATTTGAGGAGGATATTCTCCCCAAATATCTGATATAAAAACTTTTTGTTTTGTTTTAATGTTATATAGATATAATTTATTAATCCATCTTCCCATTTCATAAAAACTCTCTACCCAAATAACATTGTTCCCATCTATATCTGAATATGCTAGGAACAAATCTTCATCTTTAATTATCTCTGTTTGTCCTGAAGAAATATTATAAAGAAGAAGTTTCTCATTTCCCTTTCCAGAATCAATAAAAATCATATTATCTTTAGATATTTTAATAATTTTAATATATTCAGATGTAAAAATCTTCTGCTCTGTTTTAGCTCCTTCTTTTACATAAACTTCATCATCCATTTTACAAATATCCGACCAACACCAATTACCCACATTACAATCAGTAATTATTTCACATGAAGAACCATCATTAGAACAAAACTTCGAACAATCACTGGCGCCACTACAGGAAATAGTTTCATTATGAATGCACACACCTTTTTCTGCATTTGCAACCCATGCCAAATTCTCTCCATCAATCGTAATTTTTGATTGGCACTGATTAGGATATGATTTTATAAATAATTGTTCACTCGTTAAAGTATCATACAAAAAAAGATTACATTCTTGAATTGGATTACTTCCTGAAACTTCATAAAATATTTTATCTTGCGAAAAATCATCGCTATAAATAGAGCCAACATTTAATCTTACCTTTTGTAAATTTTGGCTTTTTATATCATAAACATAAAAAGATCCATCCTTAAACAAGATTTTTCCATCTGAAAGAATCATTCTTTGAGCATAATCATTTACTAAATAAATTGCACTTTCTTTCCCTGTACTTAAATTTTTTCTGTAAATTCTTTTTGTAGGACTTGCATAATTATTCCTTTGTAAACCATTCTTATTATTAATTATTTTAGGAATTAAATCATTAACTTTTTCCTTAACAAAGTCACTAATCTTTTCATAATCCGTCGCTGTCGTACTAATAATAATCTCGTGCTTTGCACTTGCTAAAATCGGCGAAGCTAAACTTATCTTACTATAAATTTCATAAACAGGATTCGCAGATTTTTCTGGTTGAAAAAGTTCTTCAACCTTTATATTTAAATCATTAGGATTAACTAAAATAATTTTATCTGTATTTGTTTCATCAACATATTTCTTTTGTAATTGTTCTAAATTATCCTGCTCATTACAAGTTGCTCCAGAAGGAGAAACAGAACCAACGCAAATAATATTTCTCCCTGCAAAAACTTCTGGAACATCTAATTCAGTTCCTTGTATTATCAATGGAGCATTTATTAGTGATGCGTAAGTTGAAGCCATTAAACCCAACTCATAATTATCTTCAACATAAACAACATCTTCATAACTCACCCAATAATTTAGATAATCTTCTGGCTTAATTCTTTGAACCTGGTTTTGATTTATTCCTGCCCCAAGTTCTGGCTCAGCAATTAATAAATTATCTAACTCTTGTGGAGTTTCTCCAACAATCTTTACTTTTTCTGTGTTATCCTGTTGCATAAAATAAATAATTGAATCTGCATCAAATGATTTATGTATTTCTACATGTGTATCATTTTTTACTTTTAGTATAAATTCAAAAGTATGCCAATCTGGAAAATTGGAGTTAATATTATTAATAATACCATTAACAGGCTCAACAAATTCTAAAAAATCTGGAAGATGTGTAATCTCTATTTTTTCAACAACGCTATCTGCTGTTGTAATATTATAATAAAAAGTTATCAATTCTCCAGGTTGTAAATTGAATTTTTTGCTTATACTCTTTTTATAAGACCAACTACCCCCATTTAAAAAGGTGAGACCAATCGTGATTATATTGCTTCCTTTCTGCCAAGAGTAATAATCATCCATATCAATATAAAGATTATTATTTTCCTCCTCATGAAAAATCAGCGTCGGATAAACACAAACACTATCAGCAGTTCCATAACCTCTTTGGCATTCTGAATCATCTCCTTGTTGCTGTGTCCAAGTTGTTAAAGGAACCAACTGCAAAACATCTTTCCAATTTTTATCTGATATTAAAAAAACCTGATCATTAAAATATTTAGAAATATCTTTTTTATTCCCCCTAATAGGGGTTATCTTTTCAACACAAATCCCTTTAACACATTCATAACCTTCATCGCAAGTTCCACAACTTCCTCCACAACCATCACCACCACATTCTTTATTTACACAATTAGGAACACAATTTTCTTTCCATGAACAGCCTTGCTGATTTTCACAAAAAGTTTCTTCACTAAAATCTTTACAATCTTTTGCTACCCCAGAACAAGAAGAAGGTAATGGATTTTCTGGAGCAATTGCATTAGCAGTTATTGAACCCCATGAACAGCCTTGCTGATTTTCACAAGAAATTATATCTTTTAATTTAAAACAGGGTATAGCGACACCAGAACAAATTCCTAAAGATTGAATTTGTTCAACACATTGCCCATGACTATTACATTCATATCCTGTCCCACAAATCCCACAGCTTCCAACACAACCATCATCTCCACATTCTTTTCCAGCACAGTTTGGAGTGCATTCAGAAATCCCCTCACAACAACATTTCCACCGAATAGAACTATCTAAAGAAAAATCTTCTTTCCGTT